>JAJUGC010000078.1 GCA_029268325.1 Gammaproteobacteria bacterium
AAACCACCGGAAGCGGGGCGGTTGGTGTACAGCGGACGCAGTATATCAGCAGCTTGATTTCTCCTGCCGAGGTGGAACAAGCGTCGGCGCAAATGTATGCTCAAACGCTGGATGAGGCCCAGCGTGCGGCATTGCGACTGCGCCGGGAAGACGTACTGCAAGGGGGGGGAACAGAGCAAATTGAAGAGCAGTTTCCCGATACGCTCACCTGGCAGGGAGCGTCCTTTCGCCTGGAGTACCGGTTTGAGCCGGGCCATCCCGAGGATGGGGTGTCAGTCCTGGTGCCCATTAGCGCACTCAAGCAGCTGCCGGTAGACCGCCTGCAATGGTTGGTGCCCGGGTTATTGCGGGATAAGGCCATAGCCCTAGTGAAGGCACTGCCCAAGTCGCTGCGGCGCAATTTCGTGCCGGTGCCGGAGTTCGTGGACGCCGCCTTGCAAGCCCTGGTGGCGGTGGACGAGCCCCTCACTGAACACCTAGGGCAACAGCTGCATCGGATGACCGGGGTGCGTATTCCCCATGAGGCCTGGGATGAAGCGTCCCTGGAGCCTTTTTTACGCATGAATATCAAGGTGGTGGACGAGGAGGGCAAAATGATTGCCCAAGGACGGTCCTATCACGACCTTATGGAGCGGCTGGGTGATCGGGCTGCCTCCCAACCCTTGGCCAAGGTTTCGGTGTTGCCGGAGCAGTCGGGAATCACCCAGTGGGATTTTGGCGACTTGCCGGACGTAGTGGAAATGACCCAGGCCGGAGCTAAGACCCTGTGGTATCCGGCCTTGGTGGATGAGGGCAGCTCTGTGCGCCGAACCCTGTTGGTGGACTCCAAACAGGCGATGGCCTTAAGTCGTCGCGGTATTGCCCGTCTGATCCGCTTGCGCTTGGCCCAGCAAGAGAAATACCTGCATAAAAACCTGCCCCATCTAAAAGAGATGGGATTGTATTATGCACCAATTGGGCAACTCTCCCGCCTGTTGGATGATCTGCTGACTGCCGTATTCCAGACCGTGTTCTTAGCCGATGGCTTACCAAGGACCCGCACTGAGTTTGATCATTGTGTAGAGCAGGGCCGGGGCCGGTTGGTAGAGACGGCGAACCGGATCGCTGAGCTTGTCCATCAGGCCCTGAAGGAGTACCACGAGATTGCCAGGCGCCTGAAGGGCAAGGTGAGCCTGGCCCTGGCCTTGCCCATGGCCGATGTGAAACGTCAGTTAGACGGACTGGTTTACGACGGGTTCATCTCTGACACACCACTGGAGTGGCTGGAGCAATATCCCCGCTATTTTAAGGCCCTGGATATGCGGCTGGAGAAGATGCCTCTGCAGCTCCAGAAGGAACGGCTGTTCCTCGGATTTATGGATGAGTGCCTGGAGCAGTACCACCAGCGCAAGGAAAAGCTGGAAAGGCAGGCTATTTATGATGAGGAGCTGGAGCTCTATCGGTGGATGCTTGAAGAATACCGGGTTTCTTACTTCGCCCAGGCTTTGGGTACGAAAATGCCCGTATCTGAAAAGCGTCTGGAGCGTCAGTGGGAGAAGGTTCGTCGTTAAAGCAGGGCTAATCGTCGGTTAGTTTGCACTTATCCAACATAAGCTGGCATCGGCGTTAACAGAACGAAATAGATGCCGAGGGGATTGGTTGTGCTAACATGAACCTTATCTGAAAGATTTGTTACAGGGCGCACAGTTGTTCGCCAAGACCAAGATTTTTGGAGAGTAGCGTGTTAAAAGTCGTGATCAGTGGCACCGGGTTGTTTACGCCGCGGGAATCTATCAGCAATGATGAGTTGGTTCAGGCGTTCAATACCTATGTTGCCGAATATAACCGCCAACACAGTGATGAAATCGCTGCGGGAACCATTCAGCCATTGCAGGAATCTTCCGCTGCCTTCATTGAAAAGGCATCCGGTATTAAAAGCCGTTATGTATTGGACAAAGCTGGCATCCTGGATCCCCAGCGTATGTGTCCCCATATTCCCGAGCGCAGCAATGAAGAGCTGAGCGTGCAGGCCGAAATGGCCGTGGCAGCAGCCCGGGAAGCCCTGGCCCAGGCTGAGGTCGGGCCGGAAGACGTGGACGCGGTCATCGTCGCCTGCTCCAACCTGCAGCGTGCCTACCCGGCGGTGTCAATCGAGGTCCAGGGTGCCCTGGGAATCGACGGCTTTGCTTATGATATGAACGTAGCTTGCTCCTCCGCGACCTTCGGCTTGCAAGCGGCGATCAACGCAGTTCAGACCGGCAGTGCCCGCCGTGTCCTGGTGCTCAACCCGGAAATCTGCACCGCTCACCTTAACTTCCGCGACCGTGACAGCCATTTCATCTTTGGTGATGCCTGTACCGCCATGGTTGTAGAGGCGGCAGAGACAGCTAAAGGACAACACCGCTTTGAAGTGGTTGGCACCAAGCTGAAAACGCTCTTCTCCAACAACATCCGTAATAACTTTGGCTTCCTCAATCGTTGCGACGAGAAAGGGATTGGCCAGCCTGACAAGCTCTTTGTGCAACAGGGCCGGAAGGTGTTTAAGGAAGTGGTGCCCATGGTGTCAGAAATGATCCTGGAACATCTGCGCTCGGTGGAGATTCCGGCTGAGGCGCTGAAGCGTATGTGGTTGCACCAAGCAAACCTGAACATGAACCAGTTGATCGCGCGCCGGGTGCTTTCCCGGGAGGCGGAGCCTCACGAAGCCCCTGTGATTCTGGACGAGTATGCCAACACCAGTTCCGCAGGCTCCGTGATCGCCTTTCACCGTTACAAGAGCGATCTGCAGCCTGGCGATGTGGGCGTGATCTGCTCCTTCGGTGCGGGCTATTCAGTGGGTAGCGTGATTATCCGCAAACTGTAAATGTAAGCGGCACCTGGCCTCTTGCGGCCAGGTGCCGGCCTCCTTCAAGATGGATCTTCTCTCCCGCCGTTTGACTTGGCTCCCAATAAAGCCGTTTTGATATTATCTTCCCTCCGCGCCTGTCCTTAGTGATTGTTGTCACTTTGATCCCGCCTTGCTTTCCGGTGCTGTGATTTTTCACTGGTAGCTGGCTTTCTTCAAAACCTTCCTGATAAAGAGTATTGTTCATTAACTAGCCGACCCGTATCAGGCCAGGTAAGTCTGGCATGGAGCCCTTGGCGTTTACTTCTGGCTGGGTTGATATTCCGGTCGCCAAAAGGGCAGGGATAGCTTGGCGATGGGGGCTCCCATCTCTCATGGAAAGGACTGGATGCATGCAAGGTGCAATGGACAAACTCCGCAAGTTGATTCTTTGGATGTGCATTGGCATTGCGCCGTTACCTGTACAGGCCCAAGAGGAGATGGATAGGGCAAATACAGACCCATGGGAGGGGTTCAACCGCAAGATCTTCGTTTTCAATGAAACCCTGGACAAACATCTCTTGCGCCCCGTGGCCCAAGGCTATCGAAAAGTGACACCGGATGTGGTGGACAGGGGGGTCACCAACATATTCAACAACCTGGACGATGTGTTGGTATTCGCCAACAGCCTCTTTCAGCTTAAAGGCCATAGCGCAGCGGTCAGCCTGAGCCGGTTTATATTCAACACCACGTTCGGTATTGCAGGCTTTTTCGATGTGGCCACGGAGTTTGGCCTGGAAAAACAGGAAGAGGACTTTGGTCAGACCTTGGGCTACTGGGGAGTTGGCCCCGGCCCCTTTTTGATGTTGCCGGTACTGGGCCCTTCCACTGTGCGGGATGCGGTCGCACGTGTTCCCGATGTCTACATGGATCCCACCTATTATTGGTTAACCACCCCAGAAGCTGTGGCGGTTGCCATGGTGGAGGGCATTGATAGGCGGGCGGATCTTATCCCTGGCGAAAGCCTGATTATCGGCGATCGTTATTCGTTCATTCGCAATGTTTATCTGCAACGGCGTGAGTACTTGATCCAGGATGGACAGGTTGAGGATCCATTCGCAAGCGATGATTTTGATGAGGATTTCGAATTCTAAAACTGCTGTTTGGCCTGCTCTCCTCAAATTTGCACCGTTCTTGTTCAGATTGCCCTTTGTGCCTGTTGATGATTGGGAGGCAGATGGCTAGAATAGCGCCCGCCTTAGAGGCGTATTAAATCACCAGGACGTGATTACTCCACTCTGCCTGAGACATTTGGAATCGCTGGAAGCGAGACCACAGGCTGTCATATGTACAAATTGATCTCCGTTGGCCTTACGGCCTGCGTGAATCAAGGATGAATCACGTCGCTCTTTCTGCTTTGATATAAGGGAATATGTTTCATGAAGAAATTTGCTTTGCCCGCGCTTTTGTCCGTAGCAGTTCTGGCGTCCGGCTGTGCGACTCATAACGTGAGCCAGCCCACTGCACCTCTGAATGGATATGTGGACACAGGTCTGAAGGCTGATGTCACCGTTGGTGAAAAGATCTCCGGTGAGTCCAACGTGAAGATTCTGTTTGGCCTGTTCAAGCTTGGCGGCAGCAACAAGTATGCAGACGGTGTAACCTTCGGTTCGTCCGCTAGCCCCTTTGGTTTCTCCGGCCTGGATCCGATCTCTTCAGCCAAGTCTGCAGCAGCCTATGATGCGGTACAAAAGTCCGGTGCTGATGTAATCGTTGCGCCGAAATACCTGGTAGATGTACAAGACTACTTCCTGTTCCGCGACGTTAAAGTAACCGTCAGCGGCTACAAAGGAACGATCAACAACATCAAATAAGCCCTGATGGTTGATCCAGAAAAGCGCCTGATGGCGCTTTTCTGCTTTTGATGGCTGATTTCTATTTTCCCTTGAAAGGCTGTTGCCCCTAGAGGCTAGGGGCGCCCGGTTCGTGACAGTTGCCGTTGAATTTGCCCCAGCCTGCCCATAAACTACCTGGTCACTAAAGATAATCGCCCCGTTCGACGGCCGGACCGCCCATCTATGTATAGCAAGTTTTTCGGTCTCAAGGATTCGCCGTTTTCTATCGCGCCCGATCCTCGTTTTCTTTATATGAGCGAGCGCCACCGCGAGGGGCTTGCTCATCTGCTATATGGCATCACCCATCACGGCGGCTTCATATTGCTGACTGGCGAGGTTGGTACCGGCAAGACGACGGTGTGCCGCTGCTTTCTGGAACAGGTGCCTGCCAATACGGACATTGCCTTTATTGTCCATCCCAAGGTAACGGGGCGAGAGTTGCTCGCCAGTATTTGCGACGAACTACAGATTCCCTACGTGCGGGGCGCCTCCATTAAGGTGCTGGTGGATCTGATCAACCAGCATCTCCTGAATGCCCATGCCCGGGGGCGCAATACGGTTGTGATCATCGACGAGGCCCAGAACCTCTCAACGGAGGTGTTGGAGCAGCTTCGCCTGCTGACCAACCTGGAAACCTCGGAAAAGAAGCTCCTCCAGATCGTGCTGTTGGGGCAACCCGAGCTTCTGGATATGCTCAAACGGCCCGAGCTTAGGCAACTGTCCCAACGCATTACCGCGCGCTATCACCTGGATGCTTTGGGCAAGGATGATGTAAGGGCCTATGTGCAATATCGGTTGTCTGTTGCCGGTCTGAAGAGGGAAGTGTTTACGCCGGATGCCATTGCCACCCTGTTTCGCCTAAGCAAGGGGGTGCCCCGCCTGATCAACCTCATTTGTGACCGGGCGATGCTGGGGGCTTATGCAACCCATCGGGAAATGATCGACAAACCCCTGATCAAGCAGGCAGCCCGGGAAGTATTGGGAGATCCCGAGCCCATTTGGGCCAAAATGAAAAACTGGGGTTGGGCCGCCAAGGGGACCTTGATTGGCCTGTCGGCGGGCATGTTGATGCTGGCCCTCCTGTTCTTCCTGGATAGCAGGGGAAGGGCATTAGAGCCCGAGCAGCTTGTGGAGTCTTCAAGCCCGGTGGTGGAAAGAGTCCAGGTTGCTGAGGTCGTGGAGGCGGGGGAAACCGAGGAAGTTTTGGACAGCAGAGCCCAAACAGACGCCAGTGAAACCAAAGAGGTAGTAGGGGCGGCATCAGCTGGCAGTCAGTTCCGTCGAGCCATCTTGAATCTGCCGGAAAACACCCAGGACTCTGCCTACCGGGCGCTTTTAAGGCGCTGGGAGGTGGATGATGCGGACCTGCAGCAAACGCCTGTCTGTGACTATGCCGAGCTGGCGGGTCTGCGTTGCTTGCATACCCAAGGCAATTGGCGCAGCCTTTTGAGCCTGGACCGGCCGGCTGTCCTGAGGCTTCGCAATCCGTTGGGGCAGGAGTTTTACGTGGCGTTGCTGGAACTCGACGGGGATTCGGCGATAATCAGCCATGGCGGGCAGCCTATGTCCGTGACCCTCGATGAACTGGATGAGGTCTGGTCTGGGCATTATTCTGTCTTGTGGAAATTGCCGCCGTTTCCTTCGGCGCTGATTCGAGCCAATGGGTCACAGGCGGAAAGGGACTGGCTAAGCCACAGGCTTGACCAGATCGAGGCCATAGAGGCAACTGTTAAGGTGGACGCTAATGCTCAGGGCGTTGCCGCCCAGAGGCTGGTACTGACGAGGGAGGCTTTCTCCCTAGATGACCGGCTTCGGGACTTTCAGGTTAGGGTTGGCTTGTTGCCTGATGGCATCGCCGGCAGCCTGACATTGATACACATGAATTCCTTACTGGATCCGGATGTGCCAAGGCTGAAGGTCAATCGATTGGGGGCAGGAGAGGCGAACTGAATATGTCCTATATTCTTGATGCCTTACGCAAGTCGGAGTCAGAACGACATCAGGGGCAGGTACCACACTTGGGTGCCAACCCGATGCTGATTCATGCCGGGCAGCGCCAACAGCCCTTATGGCCTTACATTTTGACCGGTGCCTTACTGTTGAATGCGGCGGTGGTAGGGGTGTGGCTTTACAGCAACCATGGAGAACCTCTGTCATCGGAGTCTTCGGTACCAGTGGTGCAGGAACCCGTGGCAAATGTCCAGGAGCAGCCTGCGGAGCCTGTGATGGCTCCGCCTGTAGCAGCCCAGGGAGCAGCTGCCCAACCGGCCACTGGCCCGGTACAAAATGTATTAACCGCTCCACCGACACCCGTTGTTTCTGTGCCACAAACGCAGATACACACAACCGCGGCCGTGCCTGGAACGAGTCCCGTGACCATTGGCCCGGAAGAGGGCGAGCTTATCAGGCCCAGGCAGAGCCAGCCGTACGTCCAGCCCCCAGTGTCTGGCGTCGGCACACCCGGGGTAGACTACTCTTCCCATGGGGGAGAGGGGGCAGTGATGATTACACCGGAAACTGCCCGCCAGGCATTGGCCTATGACCCTTACGTGGGGTATATGGATGATACGGCGCCCGGTGCCAGTCATTATCGCCAGCTACCCGGATACCAAGAGCCGTTGTCCCGATTGCCAGCAGATACACCGGCGGTTCAGGTGCCTTACCTGGAAGAAATGCCGGAGCACTTTCGGCGCCGGGTTCCGACCATGCGCTTTAATAGCCATATCTACGCCAGCGAGCCTTCTGCCCGGAGGATCATGGTAAACAATATTTATCTCCGTCAGGGGCAAACGTTTGCGGGAATGACGGTGCAGGAAATTACCGAGAACGGCGCTATTTTTGCCCTGGACGGGGTGCTGTTTTCTGTTGATGCTTCCAAGGAGTGGATTAACCGATAAGATCATAAGCTGATCCTTGCGGCTAGTAATATCAATGAGATAGAGCCGAAACTTCAAGAGAAATCTCGGGCTTGAGGAAGCTCCGGGAACCCTGGGAAAATACCGGGAACGGATCCCGCTCAGCCAAAAGTGTCCAAAGGGTGTGTTGGCCACTTGCCCCTAAGGAATAGTCCCTCACGTTTAGCCCTTCTGTTTAGTCAATGGTTGTATAGGTCAGATGCTCTCGGAAGAAATCAAAAGTGAAATTCAGCAGGTTTACAGCACCTTCCTGGAGCGTAAGTCCATTAAGCCCCGCTACTCCCAGCGCCATATGATTGCCGATATTGCCCGATATTTGGGAGAAATTCGGGTGGATGCGTCCGGTTGCCGCATATCACCGCCCGCGACTTGCGTCATTGAGGCCGGTACTGGTACCGGTAAGACCCTGGCTTACAGTATTGCCGGGATTCTGGTGGCCCGGGCCCTTAAAAAGAAACTGGTAATCTCCACCGCTACCGTGGCCCTCCAGGAACAGCTGGTGAATAAAGACCTGCCTGATTTGCAGCAGCATGGGGGCGTGAACTTCACCTTTGGTTTGGCAAAAGGCAGGGGGCGCTACCTGTGCCTGGCGAAGCTGGACCAGTTGCTACAGGCACACGCGGATGAGTCTGCTCCACAATTTCTTCTGGCCAGCGGAGAGCAGGGAAAATTTAACCTGCCGCTGTATCAGGAAATGCTGGACCAGATTATTGACGGTGACTGGAATGG
>JAJUGC010000079.1 GCA_029268325.1 Gammaproteobacteria bacterium
ATGATGAGCACGCTAACAGCAGGAGCATGACACTCCGGACAAAAATGCTTTTATTCATTATCACTGTTTCTCATTCTGATCCGACGGCCTGGTCCGTGCTTCCAGCTGTCGGAGAAGGTCCCGCCCATGATCCGAGATGGCGCTTAGTTTCACTTCACGCCCTTGCGGGACAACCCGGATAAATACTTCAAGATCCGGTTGCGGCAGAATTCCCGCCCCACGGTCGGGCCATTCCACCAAACAAAGAGATTTTCCATCAAAATAGTCGCGAATCCCCAGGTATTCCAATTCTTCAGGGTCGCCCAAGCGATACAAGTCAAAGTGATACACCTGTCGGCCACCAAGCTCGTAGGGCTCGACCAGGGTATAAGTCGGGCTCTTTACCGCCCCATGGTGCCCAAAGGCACGCAACACCCCACGGGTAAAGGTGGTTTTACCGGCCCCCAAATCGCCTCGTAGAAAAAGGATCCCGCTCCCCCCGCTCGCCTGGCCCAGGCTCTGGCCCAAGGCGACAGTTTCGGCTTCATCACGGGCCGTCAAATTCAACTCATGCATGCAGATTACCTTGCTGCTTTTCAAAACTGCTCATCGGATCCCGATCTTTTAACAGGCTTGGCAATGCGGCCACCACATCAGTCGGCAGGAGACTGACATACCCCTTGCTCCAGGCCGCCACCCGCGCCGCTTCTCCATGCAGGCAGGCGGCCAGCTCGGCAGCCTGTCGCGCACTATAGGACTGCGCCAGCAAGGCGCCGACCATGCCGCTGAGCACATCTCCCATGCCTCCGGTGGCCATTCCAGGATTCCCCACACTGGCCAGGGTTAGCAGCGGATCAGCCTCACCGCCCGAAATCAGGGTGCCGGCACCTTTCAGTAAAATGGCTCCACCGTAGGCCTGCTGGAGCTTGGCAACCGCGGCAAAACGGTCAGCCTGGATATCTGCCACAGAGCTCCCCAGCAGCCGCGCCGCCTCCCCCGGATGGGGCGTCATCACATGCTCCCTGGCGCGCACCAGCTCTGCCAGCCCCTGGGCGGCGATGAGATTCAGGGCATCGGCATCCAGCACCAGCGGCTTGCCACTTTCCAGAACCGCCTGCAGCATTTGCTGAGACCAGGCCCCAGTACCCAGGCCGGGGCCGATTACGACCACGTCAGCCCGCCCCAGCATAGGCCACAGGTCATGGCGAGTCCGCACACCACGGGCCATGACCTCTGGACAGCGCACCAATACGGCCGGCACATGGGTGCGATGGGTTGCTACGGAAATGAGGCCGGCTCCGGTTCTGGCCGCCGCCTCCGCCGCCATAATGGCCGCCCCTCCCATACCTTCGTCACCGCCCACGATCAGTACCCGCCCGAACTGCCCTTTATGGGCGCAGGGGGGCCTGGGCGCAATAAGGCCGGCAACCTGGCGCCAATCCACTCTCCGACAGGCCGGGGGCACAGCCCCATAGACCTCGGGCGCCACGCCCAGGTCATCAAATACCAGCGTGCCCACGTAGTCGGGACCGACTCCCGTCAACAAACCTTGCTTAAGACCAATAAAAGTGACAGTCAGTTCCGCCTGAACCGCACAACCTAATGGCATACCCGTGTCACTGGACAACCCCGAAGGCATATCCACCGCAACCACCGGCCGCCCGGAGGCATTGATTGCCCCAATCACCTCGCCATAAAGTCCGCGCACCCGGCTGTTCAAACCGGTGCCCAGCAAGGCATCCACCAGTACATCGCCGTCGATTGGACAGCCGGAACGCCAGGGTTGAAACGCCACCCCCAGGGACGCCGCCCAATCCCGTGCCTGGGCAGCTTCACCCTTCAGGGTTTCAGGTGCACTCAGCCAATACAGCTGGACATTCATCCCCCGCTTCTTCGCCAACCCGGCGATAACGTAGCCATCGCCACCATTGTTGCCGCCCCCACAGAACAGGGTCAGGGAACCAATGCCCGGCCAGCGCCTCAAAAGATGACGGAAAGCAGAGCGCCCGGCGCGCATCATCAACTCGAAGCCCGCAATACCCATGGTTTCGATGGCGAGACGGTCCAGTTGCCGGACCTGATCGGCGCGATAGAGCCGCACAGGGAGAGAGTCAGTCATAGCGGTCGTCGCTCCGGAAGAAGCCCTGAGGAGATTTCGCCTTTCCATGCCAGCAGGCCTTAGTAAGCGCCTGCGGCGAGGTTTTTCCGGGGTTTCATCCACCCCGAACCCGTGGACAGAACGAATGACACGGGATGAAGTACCGAAAAATTTTGTAACGGGTTAAAAGTTTCCCACAGGAGCCTTTTCCAGACAACCTGTCGGTTATTAAGAGCAAGACCGGCGACTGCGGCAAAAACTGTGGCAAAATAAGGGCACCTGTCGGATACCGGTTCTATGATTTCAAAACCTTTGCACAATTTCCCTGACGATGCAGCTCTGCTGGATCTCGCCCAAAACATCAAGCGCTGGGCCCAGGAGCTGGGCTTTCAACAGACTGGTATTGCCGGTACCGACCTGGGAGACCATGAGGAACGCCTCAACCAGTGGCTGGCCCAGGGGTACCAAGGCGAAATGGAGTACATGGCACGCCATGGCCGCAAGCGCAGCCGACCGGCCGAGCTTGTGGAAGGCACCTTGCGGGTGATTTCCTTGCGTATGGACTATCTCCCCGACGCCACCGCCCAGCAGACCGTGCTCGACGATCAGGAAGCCGCCTATATCTCCCGCTACACCCTGGGCCGGGACTACCACAAGCTCATCCGCAAGCGCCTCACCCAATTGGTGGGGCGTATCGAAGCCCAGTTGCCGGGCCATCAATTTCGGGTATTCACCGACAGCGCGCCGGTCTTGGAGCGGGCCTTGGCCCAACAGGCGGGGCTTGGCTGGATCGGCAAAAATACCATGCTCATCAACCCCAAGGCAGGCTCCTATTTCTTCCTGGCGGAGATTTACACGGACCTGCCGCTGCCCGTGGACGCGCCTTTTACCAAACACCACTGTGGCAGTTGCCGCGCCTGTCTGGATATCTGCCCGACCCAGGCCTTTGTGGAGGCTGGCGTACTGGACGCCCGGCGCTGCATTTCCTATCTGACGATCGAACTCAAGGGCAGCATCCCAAAAGAGTTGCGTCCCCTGATGGGAAACCGGGTGTTTGGTTGTGATGACTGCCAACTGATCTGCCCTTGGAACCGGTTTGCCCGCTTCACTCAGGAGCCGGACTTCGCGCCCCGCCACGGGCTGGACAGCGCTCAACTGGCAGAACTGTTTCTCTGGTCGGAAGAAGAGTTCCTGAAACGTACGGAAGGCTCGGCCATCCGCCGCACCGGATATGAAGGCTGGCTGCGCAACCTGGCCGTCGGACTGGGCAACGCGCCCACCAGCGAGGCGGTGGTCAGCGCCCTGCAACAACGGGCCGACTACCCATCGGCCCTGGTCCGGGAACATGTGGCCTGGGCTTTGGCGCAGCACCCCAAGCCAGCCCCCGACCTCAAGACTTAAGGCTCAAGCCGCAGAAAGTGCTCCCGGTAGTGGCGCAGCTCCGCGATAGAGTCCTGAATGTCTTCCAGCGCCAGATGAGTGTTGCGCTTGACCAGGGACCTGTAGACATCCGGACGCCAGCGGCGGGCCAGCTCCTTGAGGGTGCTCACGTCCAGGTTCCGATAGTGGAAGTAACTTTCCAGCTCGGGCATATAGCGCACCAGGAAGCGACGGTCCTGACCAATGCTGTTGCCACACATGGGGGAAGCACCCTTTTCCACGTGGCGGCTCAAAAACTCCAGCGTCATCCGCTCCGCTTCCTGCTCATTGATCTGGCTGTCCCGCACCCGCTGGGTCAGCCCGGACTCTCCATGGGTGCGCACGCACCACTCATCCATCAGCGCCAGCGCCTCTTCAGGCTGATGGATCGCAATCACCGGACCTTCCTCGATCACGTTCAGCTGGGAGTCCGTTACAATGGTGGCAATCTCGATGATCCGATGGGCTTCCGGGTCCAGCCCGGTCATTTCCAGATCGATCCAGATCAGATTGTCTTGGCGTGCCATTCCGATTCCTTCATGATGTAGGGTAATTTGGATGCCGGTCGTCGACCGGAAGGTGACCGCCATCATACCATGAGCGTGATCCTCTGCGGTGCCGTTTACGAAACGGTTGCCGACTCCCGTGCGCCCATGGATAAAACAACTAATATGGCTTTCTGGAATCCTTAACGAATCTCGGCGATGTCAAAACGCAAACTCAACCGACGCCAGCGTTGGCGTGTGGAAAAAATCCAACAGGAGCGGGCCGCCCGTATCCAGAAACGGGAGCGGGATATCAGCCGCCAGCTCACGTCCGGCGAATTCAGCAGTGAACAGCTTGGACTGGTCATCGCCCACTATGGCCAGCAACTGGATGTGGAGGCCCTGGAAGGAGAAGACCGGGGCAAGATCCATCGCTGCTTTGCCCGGGCCAATATTGACTCACTGGTCACCGGAGACCGAGTGGTGTGGCGAGCCGGCGCCAACCTTACCGGCGTGATCGAAGCACGTCTGGAGCGCCGTAACAGTCTCACCCGCCCCGACAACTTCGGCCAGCTCAAGCCCGTTGCGGCCAATATTGACCATATCATCATGGTGTTCGCGCCCGAGCCCGAGCCTCACCAGAACCTGCTTGACCGCTACTTGGTGGCGGCTGAAACCGTCGGCATTCCGCCCATCCTGCTGCTGAACAAGACAGACCTGATCAACGAGCAGAATCGGGATCATGTGGAAGGGTTGGTAGCCCTGTATCAAAAGCTGGGCTATCCGGTCATCCGGGCCTCTACCGCTACCCAGCACGGGTTAGATGCGCTCCTGGAGGTATTGGCGGGCAGAACCAGCGTCTTCGTGGGCCAGTCCGGGGTGGGCAAGTCTTCGCTGATCAAGATGCTCTTGCCCGATGAAGAGATCCGCATCCAGGAACTGTCGGAACAAACCCGCAAAGGCACCCATACCACGACCACCGCCCGGCTCTTCCACATGCCCACCGGGGGCGACCTGATCGACTCCCCGGGGGTGCGTGAGTTCGGGCTTTGGCATATCGACACCAATGAGCTGGAGCAGGGCTTTATAGAGTTCGGCCCTTACCTGGGTACTTGCAAGTTCCGGGACTGCCGCCACCTTGAAGAGCCCGGCTGTGCCCTCAAGGCAGCTACGGAGGAAGGCAAGATCGACCCACGCCGCCTGGCCAGTTACTTCATGATCCGCCAATCCCTGGAGGAACAACCCATCCGCTACCAGCGCGAGTCCTGAGAGCGGCCAGGGAGAGGGCGGAAAAGACTACCAGACCAGCTCCTTGGGGTGCACGGGCTGGATACGCTCGATTGCCTTGTTCAACTTGTTCACCAAGTCCGGCGCTGGATTGTTGGCAGCCGGAGGCATCACCCCGGACTCCGCCGCCCGCATTTCCTGGTCGGTCTTTTTGTTCAACACGATGATGGAGATCCGACGGTTCACCGGGTTATAGGGGTCTTTCTGGTCAAACAACACTGAGGAGGCCAGCCCCACGACCCGGGCAATCCGGTCTGGCGCCAAACCGCCTAACAACAACGCCCGACGGGCGGCGTTGGCCCGGTCGGCGGACAGCTCCCAGTTGCTGTAGGAATCCTCACTGCCACTGTACGGCATGGCGTCCGTGTGCCCGGACAGGCTGATCCGGTTAGGCACACTCGACAGGGGCTCGACCAGCTCGAACAGGATCTCTTCGGAATAGGGCTTTAGCTTGGAACTGCCAATATCGAACATGGGGCGCTGGGATTTATCCACGATCTGGATACGCAGGCCTTCATCTGTAATATCCAGCACCAGCTGGTCCTTGAACTCCCTCAGCCTGGGGCTTTCGTCGATGCGCTGCGCCAGCTGCTGTAACAGGATTTCCATTTTCTGCAGTTCCATCTGCTCGGCCAGGGTTTCAACCTGATCCGACGTGACGCTCTGTGTAGTCTGACTGGTTGAAGAGCTATTCAGAATCGAAACCTGGGGACTTCCCCCCAGGTCAATCGGGCTGGCCGAGCCGCCCTCGGTAAATCCGACCGGGTCGCGGAAATAGCCTTCAATGGCCAGCTTTTGCTCCGGCGTGGCACTTGCCATCAACCACAACACCAGGAAAAAGGCCATCATGGCCGTGGCAAAATCCGCAAAGGCCACCTTCCAGGCACCGCTATGCCCTGCGCTGCCCTTTTTGATCCGTTTGACGATAATGGGACGCTGACCTTCCACGCGACTACTGCTCCCAGCGCCCTAGTTGGACTTCACGTAGTCATTGAGTTCCTGGAACTTGGGACGGTCGTTGGCGAACAGCACCTTACGCCCAAACTCCACAGCCAGCTGCGGCGGCAAACCGCTCATGGTGGCCAGGATACTCACTTTGACACACTCGTAGGCCTTGATCTCCTCTGCCGCCAAGTGCGCCATGGCATAGGAAGTCGGCCCTACAAAACCGTATGCCAGCAAAATACCAAGAAAGGTACCCACCAAGGCTGCTGCCACATGGACGCCAATGGCGGTCTGGTCGCCGGAGCCCAGCATGCCCATGGTTATCACGATTCCCAGCACCGCCGCCACAATCCCGAATCCGGGCAAGGCATCCGCCACCCGTTGCACGGCGTGGGCCGGCTCTTCCAGTTCTTTGGTGCGGGTTTCAATTTCCAGGTCCATCAGACCTTCCAGCTCATGGGGCGACATATTGCCGGCGCTGACGATCCGCAGGTAATCAGTAATGAAATCGGTCAGCGCCGTATCCCGCAGGATGGCCGGATACTTGCTGAAAATGGGACTCTCCTCTGGCTCATCCACATCGGCCTCAATGGCCATGACACCGGATTTACGGGCCTTGTCGAACAAGCCATACAGCAGGCTCAGCAAATCCATGTAGAGAGGCTTGCGAAACCGTCCCCCCAAGATAACCCGGGGCAATGCCGCAAACACGGCCTTATGGACATGCATGGGGTTGGAAATCACATAGGCCCCGAAAGCGGCGCCGCAAATAATGAGGATTTCATAGGGTTGCCACAACGCGGCAATCTGCCCCTGGGACAGCACATAGCCACCCACAACCGATCCAAAGACCAGGATGATCCCAATGATAAACAGCATAACTTGGTGCTCTACAACCTCTGGTTAAACGACAGCCGTCTCGAAAGCCACCTTTGCTCCCCTTCCGGGCTATTCCAGCCAGACTCAGGCCCTATCCACACCCTGAATCACATCATGTGCCTGATAGCCATCTACCTGATGGGGAGAATCCGGGTCACCAACGATCAGCCGGGGTAGCGCCGTAATAGACATGGCGGGCATGGAACGATACGAAATACCTTGGCGCGCCCGACCGGCAGCCCTCCGATATCCGCGTCTGCGCAAGCAATGCTATCAGTTAAGTCGATTCTGACCGATTTCTCAATCTCTACGGAACAGATTCTCCTGCTTTTCTCAGGCGCTCGACCAAGCCCTCTGGAATCCCCGGCGCCGTCTGGCCGCTTGTCACCGGCATCTGGTATGATTCGCCCTTCCCGGATCTGGCAGGAAAATTACCCATGTCATCCCCCGAACTGAACTCTTTACCGTTGATCCTTGAGCCGGCAGAGCTTGAACCTTTGCTGGGCCACCCCGATTTGGTCCTGGTCGATCTTTGCCGGCCCGATCAATATATTTCGGCCCATCTGCCAGGTGCCGTCCATGTCTCGCCTGCGGAAACCCAGCGCGGAGTGCCCCCGGCTCCCGGCCTGCTGCCCTTCCCCGAACGGCTTCAGCAACTCGTGGAACGGCTTGGGCTCAGAAGCGACAGCTGGGTCGTGGTCTATGATGACGAAGGCGGTGGCTGGGCCGGTCGCATGCTCTGGCTGCTGGACTCTATCGGCTTTCAACGCTACTCCTACCTCAATGGCGGGCTGATCGCCTGGGCCCAGGAGGAGCGCCCGCTCACCCAGGAACTCCCCGAGGCGGCCCAAACCAGCCAACCCTTGTTTCAGACAAGCCTGCGCGAAGAGCCCACTGCTACCCTGGACTATATCCTGGGGCGCCTGGGTGCGGCAGACCTGGCCATCTGGGATGCCCGCTCGCCAGGTGAATATTTCGGAAGCCAAGTAACTGCACGCCGCGCCGGCCATATCCCCGGGGCGGTCAATCTGGAGTGGACCCAAGCCATGGATCCCTCACGGGGCTACCGGCTCAAGTCCGACGACAGATTGCGGACCATGCTCACACAGCTCGGTATTACACCGGAAAAGGAAGTAATCACCCATTGCCAAACCCACCACCGTTCTGGCCTGACCTACCTCGTTGCCAAGCACCTTGGCTACCCGCGAGTGAAGGCCTACGCCGGTTCCTGGTCTGAGTGGGGC
>JAJUGC010000080.1 GCA_029268325.1 Gammaproteobacteria bacterium
CCGCTACCTTGGTTTCCTGAATACCGATAATGTCAGGCCGATAGTCCTTGACCAACTGCTCAAACTGGTGGAAACGGGCACGAATGCCGTTGGCGTTGAAGGAAACAACTCTCATGCCGGACGGATACCTTTTTCTATTTGAATGAATTTCCCGGCTGCTCTATCGGAGCAGCCTACTTCAAGGGACGCAAACGGGGGATTCTCTCTTTTTTAGGGGCTGAAGTTCAAGGTGAGAATGAACTTGCCTTCACCAAGCCATCTGCCAGGGGGTGCAGATAGAAGTGGGTGATGTTGCCATCGGAGAATTTGCTGAAGAAGCTGCTCACATCGGTAATCTGCTTGAGAGCCAAGGCCTTGCTAAGAGGTTCCCGGGAAAGCACCTTGATATCGTTAAAGTTTTCCTGGATCTTGGAAAACCTGGCGCGGAGTGTGCAGCTAACAATCATCTCCGGTTCAACCTTGTAGTGGCGCGCCAGATCTTCCCGAACCTGTTCAAGCTCGCCTGGCTCCAGGTTTTCCCGGGTTAGCAGGTGATTGAGCTTGCGACGATCAATCAGACGGCGTGAAAAGCTCTTTTCCGACTGCTTGGATTTGCGGCGAAACAGTTCCCAGAAATAGTTATCCGTGAGATGGCGGAATTCCCGGAGATCTTTCAGGCACTCATCCACATAATCCCGACAATCCTGGTCTTCCAGTACCTCGTCGATGGCCCGGCGCAGGAGCCAGTCAAAGCCGATGGAGGTTTTATGGCCATAGACCTTTCGGTACATCTGGTGACGGCTGTAGACGAAATCCTCTAGGGCACCCAGTCCCTTTGCGGTAATCGCCAGCCCCAACCAGTTGGTTTCCGTATCCCAGCCGACGCGCAGGTTGTTGAGCAGGTGGTCCAGGTTGAATCCGCCGATGGTTACAGAAGAATGGAATCCGTCCCGGAGCATATAGTCGGCCCGATCGGCATCGATTTCTCCGGACACAATCAGGGAAATCAGTTTTTTCAGTAGGGAAGCGGTATCCATTCCCTCACTGGGAGCTCTTCCGGAGATGAAACGCCAAAAGCTATCCGCATATTGGCGGAACAGATCGCTTGGTTCGAAGTTGGCGGTTTCCATGACCCCGAGCACATCAACCGGGTCAATGCCGTAGTGGGGCAGATCGATATCCTGGAGGATCTGCCAGGCACAACGGACAGAATAGTGCTCATGCTCCAGGGTGGCAGGCTCTTCCAGTCGCGCTGAGGGGGATAAAGGCTTCTGGTTGTCATCCTGCCAAAGTTGCCTGAAACGGCCGGGTTCAGATAGCAAGTCCCGAATACTATGGGCCTTGGTGAACTGATGGGAGAAGCTGGAATGACCGCAATCATGGAGCAGGCAGGCAAGACGGGTGACCTTGTGGACATAATCCAGGGCAGGGAGGTATTCCACAGGAATATCCTTCAGGCCCCGCTGGCTCCGGTCCGCCAGATGGGCGGCCACCATGGTGCGGAACATCCGCCCGCCGGTATGCATGGTGCCGATGCTATGCAGGAAGCGGGAGTGAGTGGCTCCCGGAAAAACCAGGGACAGGATATCGTTTTGACAGATAAAGCGCAGGCGCTGGAACAGGGGGTGGTCAATGACTTGTACTTCATGGCCGTACAGGGAGATACCGCCATGCACCGGATCCATGATCAGGCGATCATAGGCGCCGAGCAAATCGTTCAGGTAATTCGTCATCAAGGTTCTCTGGGAACATTAAGGAGGCTTCTGTGCAAAGCGTTGTGCCTTGTCATCCAGACGCCGGCCAGCTATTGAGGGGATTACATACTATGTGCGATGAAATTTGGAAAATGCAAGGTGACCCACAGAAATGGAGGTAAAAAGATGTACGTATGTGAAGATGTGTCACGGATGTAAACAAGCCAGGGCCCCTAAACTTGCAGCCTTTCTTCTTTTCCACTAAACCTTAGGTAACTGCCTGGCCGAAGAGGTTGCCCAATCCAGTATGCAAGGCCCCACTCATCATTTGCTTGCCTTTCTGTTTTACTTTCGTATCCTTTGGGCGGCTTACCTGGACCGTCCCTGGCGCTTGGGAATCCTAAGCGGGTTGTGGGAGTGGGAGCAGGGTGCAAGGCGGCGACTGAGCAAGGGTCGCTTTGAACTGGCCGGCAGTTTGATCCCGTGAATGTAGGTTCGCGGCGGACGTTGTTGTGATGAATGACACTATTCTGATCCTGGATCGGGATTTGGCTGCGCAGAAAGCTCTGGCGCACTGGCTGGAGCAAAAGGGCCACCGCGTGTTGACCTGCCACAACCTGGAGACAGGCTATCAGCATCTGTCCCAGAACTTTCCTGACTTGATCCTTTGCGATTTGCCCGCAACAGAAATTCGCCAACTAGCGGCCTCCGTCCAGCAGCAACAGCCTCCTCTGACTCCCATTATCGTAATTTGCCACCCAGAAAGCGCCGAACAGGTGATTGATGCATTGCGTGCGGGCGCCAGCGACTGTGTGATCAAGAATCTGACTGATCTGGAACCCCTCCAAGAGGCCATAGGGCGCCAGTTGGAACTGCGTCGGCAGGTTCTAGAAAGCCAGCGCTCTTGTCGAGAGTTGGCAGAGGTTAACCAGGAGCTTCGGAGCCACCTGGAAGAGCTCCGGACTGACCAAAGGGCGGGCCGATACCTTCAGCAAAAGCTGTTTCCCAAGCGGAATGTCTGTTATGAGGGGATTTGTTTTTATCGGTTGATCAAGCCCTCCCTTTACCTCACCGGGGACTTTCTGGACTATTTTCGCATTGACGAACGCCATGTTGTTTTCTATCTTGCGGACGTTTCCGGGCATGGGGCGTCTTCTGCATTTGTAACCATCTTGCTGAAGAACTTGAGCACTCGCCTGCAGCGCAATCTTAAGCGGCGCTCCAGTGAAAAATTGCGCAGTCCGCAAAGGCTGTTGAAGCGGGTGAATAAAGAATTGCTGGAAACCGGGTTAGGTAAACACCTCACGATGTTTGCAGGATTGTTGGACTTGTCCACCCGGGTGCTGACCTATAGTTTGGGTGCCCATTTGCCGATGCCCATACTGAAGGTTGGAAACGAAA
This sequence comes from Gammaproteobacteria bacterium, assembly GCA_029268325.1. GTDB lineage: Bacteria > Pseudomonadota > Gammaproteobacteria > Pseudomonadales > Oleiphilaceae > JAEZAA01. The sequence continues at coordinate 3,075 of JAJUGC010000080.1, forward strand.
CTGAATATCTGTCTGGAAATGGGATGCCTGTGGGGCTGTTTGACTCCGTTGAGTTTGAAACCTACCAGATAGAGTTGCCGCCCCAGTTCTCCCTGGCACTGTTTTCGGACGGTATTTTGGATGTCTTGAAGTCCAGTACTGTTGCCGGCAAGGAGAACGAGTTGCTGGAAATTGTGGCACAAGCGGATATGTCCATCGAGAGTCTTGAACAGGCGTTCGGACTGGCAGGAATCACAGAACTTCCGGACGATATTGCAATCATGGCCATTACTGAGTCAGTTAACGATGATGTCCAGCTATAGAATCCTGCAGGCTGAGCAGCAAGGTGTTTATATCCTCAAGTTCGTTGGCGAAATCCGCTTGAACCTGTGTTCGACGCTGGATGCCATTATCGAATCCATGAGTGCCGATCCAGCATTCCGGACGGTGGTCATTGACCTGACGGAAGCGCAGATGTTGGATAGCACCAGTTTAGGGCTACTGGCGAAGCTCGCCATTTTTACAAAAAGCCGCAGCAACTTGTTGCCAACCATCATTTCCACGAATCCGGACGTGACCCGGCTGATTCTGTCCATGGGATTCGACCGGATCTTCATCATCGTCAAGCAGGCAGCAACCCAAATGGAGCATCTCAATGAGCTGCCCATTTTGGATGCGACGGAAAAAGAAGTGCGTGAAAAGGTGCTGGCTGCCCACCGGGTCCTGATGGAGCTGAACGAGCAAAACCGTACGGCCTTCAAGGATCTGGTCGCCGCACTGGAATGCGATGGGGCTGATCAAGGGACTCCTTCAGCGTCATGCTGATCTTTAGTCTCCGGTTACACGAGTGTTTAACAAGACCTTCGGGAAACCGTTGGTCTGACCAGGCTTGGAACATACATTAATGACTCAAAAGGCGAAGGTCGCCGTTCTCGGTGGCGGTAGTTTTGGAACAGCGCTTGCGAATATTGCCGCAGAAAATGGATATGAGACTTGGTTGTGGCTAAGGGATGCCGCGCGGGCGGAGGAAATCCGAACCCTGCGGGAAAACACCCAATATCTTCCGGGGTGCCGTTTGGCGGATAATCTTGAGCCCACGACGGATCTGGCCGCCTGTGTGGAGGATGCCCAGGTCATCCTGGTAGCGGTTCCCAGTAAAGGTGTCCGGGAAGTGGTCCGCCAGGTCAAGGATTGCATTCGTCCAGAGCAGCTCCTGGTGTCGACTACCAAGGGGATTGAGCCCGGCACCTTCAAGCTGATGAGCCAGATTCTGCGGGAAGAGATTCCTTCCGCCGCCATCGGGGTGCTGAGTGGCCCGAACCTGGCCAAGGAAATCGGGCGCCGGGCGCTGACCGCAACAGTGATCGCCAGCCCGGATCCGCAAGTACGGAGTCGGGTGCAGGAAGTCTTGGGCTGCTCCTATTTTCGGGTTTACGCCAACTCTGACATGTATGGGGTGGAGCTGGCCGGTGCCCTGAAAAATATCTATGCCATCATTTCAGGTTTGGCGGCTGCCATGGGTATGGGTGAAAACACCAAAGCCATGCTGATCACGCGCAGCCTGGCGGAAATGAGCCGCTTTGCGGTGTGCCTAGGCGCCAACCCCATGACTTTCCTCGGGCTGGCGGGAGTCGGCGACCTGATCGTGACTTGTACATCCCCCTTAAGCCGTAACTATCGGGTAGGATATGCAATCGGCCAGGGCGAAACCCTGGAAGCGGCAGTGGCTTCCCTGGGTGAAGTCGCCGAGGGTATCAACACCATTAAACTGGTTCGGGATAAAGCCCAGGAAATGCAAATCACCATGCCCTTGGTGGAGGGGCTTTATGCGATTCTCCATGAGGGCCGATCCATCAATGAGATCAGCAGCCAGCTGATGCTGCGCCAGCAAAGCAGCGACGTGGAGTTTGTTCTGCCGAGGGGGCAATAAGCATTGCCACCGGTGAGGGGGATGAATCAGTGAGTGGAACTCGTACTCTTTATTTGATGCGCCATGGGGAGGCGGCCTGGACCACGCCGGATCCAGAGCGCGCCTTGACCGAAAGGGGAAGGGAGGCGAGTCGGCGGGTGTTGGGTAAATTGGTGGAGACCGACCCGCCAATCGACCGGATTCTGGTCAGTCCCTATCGACGGGCGCGGCAGACGGCAGCTGAAGCAGAGGCACTCCTGCAGCTCAAGGCCCAGGAGCACTCTTGCTTGACGCCGGACGAGTCGCCGGCGGCAACCCTGGAGGCGCTGACTCCCCATATCGGACAGCATACCCTCATCGTGGCCCACCAGCCTTTGTTAGGCTATCTGGCCAGCCTACTGGACCGCGGGGATTTGCGGGAGCCCCATCCGTTTGGCACCAGTGAAATCCTGGTGCTGGAGCTGGAAGCCTGGGCACCGGCCTGTGGCCGGATTATCCGTAGCCTCCAACCCTGAGCAGGCCGGTACTGACATTCCTTGGGTCAGGCTCAAGGCCCATTGAAAAGTCCTGCAATAGCAGTCGCCCCGTTGGTCTAGCGTTTAGTGCGAAGCACCTCTTTCAAGATTTCCACGGCCCGTAACAACACTTCTTCGCTGGTATAAAAGTGCGGTGAAAAACGTACGCCACCGCCCCGGCATGCACAGATCACGCCTCGCGCCATCAATGCCTGGTAGAGGTTGTTGCTGGAGACCCCGGCAATGTCAAAGGTGAGGATGCCTGCCCGGCTGCCGGGTGCCCGGGGCGATAAAAAACGGATGCCTTCAACACTGGACAGGGCATCGATCAGTATGGACATATTGTGCTGCAGCTGTTTTTCTACCTGCTCCATGCCCACTTCCAAGAGCAATGACAGACTGGCATTCAAGGCATGGATGCCCAGCATATTGGGGCTGCCGCATTCAAAGCGGGTCGCATCCTCAGCCGGATACCAGTGTTTCAAGTCATAGTTGCCCCGGTTCTGGACCATGTGCCAACCATATTCAAGCAGCTCCAGCCGGTTGCGCAGACCGGGCTTTACGTAAAATAGCGCCAGCCCCTCGGGCCCCAGCATCCATTTGTGGCCATCCGCCATCACAAAGTCTGCTCCGATACGCTGGACGTCAAACTGGTGGGCGCCGATACTTTGAATCGCATCTACGCAGAACAGGATGCCGCGCCGGTTTAACTCCCGCCCCAGGTGCTCCAGGTTCAGGCGAATGCCGCTTGCATACTGCACGGAACTGACGGAGACCAGTTTGGTGGTCGGGGTCGTGGCATCCAGAATAGCCTCCTCCGGCGAGTCGTCCCCATGTAAATTGGCCTCCACGACCTTGACGCCATGTTTGGTGAGGGCTTCCCAGACGATGCGGTTGGAGGGGAACTCGTCGCTCGTGATCACGATCTGGTCGCCAGGATTCCACTCCAGGCCTTGGGCGACAAAAGATAAGGCCTCTGAGGTGCTTTTCAGCAAGGCGATATCTCGCCAGTGGGGAGCATTGATCATGGCTTGCAGCCGCTGGCGCAACTCTGTTTCTGTCTTGAGCCATTCCGGATAGGCTCGCGCCCCCTGGGTCATGTTCTGTTGGGCAAAAGCGCTGACTGCCTGGGCAGTCCTGGCCGGCCAAGGGGCTACGGCGGCATGGTTGAGGTAGCAAAGCTCCGGGTCAAGGGGAAATTCTTTTTGAAAATCCATGGTTTTTCATCCGTTAAGGCCAGAAGTACAGCGATTGCAGTCGCACCGTTGTATATAGAATCTGGTTATAATGTTGAGCAATTGAGGTTTTTTCACCAGGAGATCCATGAATGTTTCCAGTGCAGTACATTGAGCCGGTCTTTCGCCCTCCCAGTGAAGCAAGATCCTTTATTCTCCAGGTTACCAACGGTTGTTCCTGGAACCAGTGTACGTTTTGTGAAATGTATACGCAGCCCCAAAAGAAGTTCCGGGCTCGCAAGGATGAGGATATCCTGAAGGATATACAGCGCGTGCAGCAGGTCTATCCTGGCATACGGCGGGTATTCCTGGCCGATGGCGATGCCATGGTCTTACCCGTACGCCGCTTGAAAGAGCTGTTGAAGTTGCTGCGGGAGCACTTTCCGGCGCTTGAACGGGTCTCCTCCTACTGCTTGCCCCGCAACCTGAAGAACAAATCTGTGGAGGACTTGCAGGAACTGCGGGAGCTGGGGCTGGACCTTCTGTACGTAGGTGTCGAATCCGGCGATGACCTGGTGCTGGACAAGGTCCAGAAAGGAGAAAGCTACGCCAGTTGTCGGGAAGCTTTACAAAAGATCAGTCAGGCCGGGCTGCGCAGTTCGGTGATGATCCTAAATGGGTTAGGGGGCAAGGTCTATTCAGAGCAGCATGCGGTGAATAGCGCCAGGCTGATGAATGAAACCCAGCCGGACTTTCTGTCGACACTGGTAGTGAGCTTTCCCGTCGGGATGGAGCGGATTAGAAGCAACTATCCGGAGTTCGAGTTGCCGGAACAGACAGAGCTGTTCCAGGAAATGAGAACCTTTATTCAGCACTTGGAACTGGAGCGTACGGTGTTTCGTAGCGACCACGCCTCTAATTATCTGGTTCTGAAGGGGGAGTTGGGGCGAGACAAGCAGGCCATGCTGGCACAGCTGGACCAGGCCATTCACAGCCCGGAATCCGTGCGTCTCCGGCCCGAATGGGCGCGGGGTCTGTAAGAGGGATTTGGAGGCGATTGTTTCAATCGCAAGGAGAGACCATGACATCTATAGAGAAAAGCGGGCTTGGGCCTGCTCGGCTGCTCCAAGATATTGAATCCCTGGTGGGAAAGGATCTGCCCCCAATCGACCAGTGGCATCCACCCCTAAGCGGCAGTTTGGACATACTGATCAAGCGCAACGGGCAATGGTTGTATCAGGGTGACCCCATGGAGCGGGATGCCGTGGTACGAATGTTTTCCACGATCCTGCGCAAGGAAGATGACGGGGAGTACTATCTGGTCACCCCCGTGGAAAAGGTGCGGATACAGGTAGAGGATGCCCCATTTGTCGCCATTGGCTTGCGCAAGGAAGGCTCCGGGCGCGAACAGAGCCTGTATATCACCACCAACGTGGGCGATGAAGTAAGGATTGATGTTCAGCATCCGTTACGTATCCAGGTTGACCCGGAGTCCCAGGAGCCGGC
>JAJUGC010000081.1 GCA_029268325.1 Gammaproteobacteria bacterium
CCCGACACTGAGGCTTTGGCCGGTGAGGTAGCTCAGGCTCAGGCGGGGGGACAATTCACCATAGGTTTCCTTGTCGTTGCTGGAGCTGGACTTGGCCTGCAAACGGTCGACGAAGAAAAACAGGTCACCCCAGTTGTGGCCACTGACATGCTCAAACGTCATCACCACCTGGTCATCTTCCACCACCTCATAGTCGCTGCCATACAGCAGGGTCAAGCTGGTGTTATTAAAGGTGGTTTCCGCCAGGGCAGCGGCTGGCAGAGCGGCGGCGAAGGCACAGGAAAGGGCGGTGAGTTTGCAGCGATCCATAAAAGCTCCTACTTCCGGCGGGACCTGTTTGCCAGCTCCATCGGTCAAGGTCGGTGTCACCAGGACATACCGGGTCAAAGTCCTGCTAAGACCCCATGTATTGCCTGATGCGCTCGGCGGTTCAACCTGAGCAAGCTGGGCGTACGGCCCGTTAGTCACAGTGATTGTTGTGGTTCTTGAACCAGCTATGGCGCCAACATGCAAAGATTGCCCGGCGCGGCGGCGATAATATCCGACTTGTGAGCCATTACCAACCGATCTTTTCAACGAAGTGAGTCGAAACTGTGAACGGGAGGGGGAGAGTGGATGGTGCAGGCAGGAGATAAAGGGCAGGAAATAGCAAGTGGTGCGGGAGGTAGAAAGAGATGCAGGAGATAGAAAGTGGCGCAGGAGGTAGGAAGCAATGCAGGAGGTAGAAAGTACCGGGAGCCCGAAGGCTCCCAGAAAGGCTTATGTCAGGCTTGCGGGCTGGAAGAGGGCTGGGGCGCCACTTCCCCTTGCTTGTTGCCGGACAGTACCAGAGCAATCACCGTAATCAGGGCCGCCAGGGTCAGGTAGTAGCCAACATACTGGAGCCCGTGGTTAGTGGCCAGCCAGGTGGCAATGTAAGGAGCCAGGGAGGCACCCACAATACTGCCCAGGTTGAAGGTCATGGACGCGCCCGTATAGCGCACGGCCGGCGGAAACATTTCGGCCAGCAAGGTGCCGATGGGGCCATAGGTCATCCCCATCAGGGCCAGGCCAACACAGAGAAAGATGGCCACTTCCCAAGTACTGCCGGAGCCGAACATGGGCGCCAGCACCAGTCCGAACAGGCCAATGGCGACAGACACCGCAATCATGGTGCGACGGCGTCCAAAGCGGTCGGCCCAAAGGGCGGCAACGGGAATGGTCAAGCCGAAGAACAGAACCGCGATCAGCTGCAGGCTCAGAAACTCAGGCCGGGAATAACCCAGGGCCGTGGTGCCCCAGCTCAGGGCGAAAACCGTCATCAGGTAAAACAGCACAAAAGTCGCCAGGCTGGCGAAGGTGCCCAACAGCAAAGGCCAGCCATGGTCCCGGAACAGGCTTGCGATGGGCAGTTTCACCCGCTCGTTTTTCTCCAGCACTTTCTGGAATTCGGGGGTTTCTGCGATCTTCAGCCGCACGTACAGGCCCAGCAACACCAGTATGGCGCTGATGATGAAGGGAATCCGCCAGCCGTAGCTGAAAAAGTCTTCCGTAGTCAGGGTGGCACCCAGAATCAGGAAGGTGCCTCCGGACAGCAGAAAGCCCAGGGGTGCTCCCAACTGGGGGAACATGCCATACCAGGCCCGTTTGCCGGGCGGGGCATTTTCTGTCGCCAGCAGTACGGCGCCGCCCCACTCACCGCCCAGGCCCAAACCTTGGCCGAAGCGGCACAGGGCCAGCAGCAGCGGCGCCAGGGTGCCAATGGATTCGTAGGTGGGCAACAGGCCGATCAGCACCGTGGAAATGCCCATGGTCAGCAGGGCTGCAACCAGGGTGGCCTTACGTCCAATGCGGTCACCAAAGTGGCCAAACAGGGCCGAGCCGATCGGGCGGGCAAAGAAGGCAATGGCAAAGGTCGCCAGGGATTGCAGCATGGCCGCCGTGGGTGAGGAGGAAGGAAAGAACAGCTGGGGAAACACCAGCACTGCCGCTGTGGCGTAGATATAGAAATCAAAGAACTCGATGGTGGTGCCACTCAAGCTGGCAAATAAGACTCTGCGGGGCGAATTCACGCCGACATGAGGTTTGGAATTGCTCATTGTTCGGTCCTGTGTTGTTGGGAGGCCATCGGCCGCTATGGCTAAAAATAACCAGACATTTTAAAAGCTTTCCACAGGAATAGGTGCAGAAATTTGTAGCGAAGTTTAATGGCCCTGGAACAAACCAAGGCCAAGGACTGGGGTTGAGCGCCTTGGGGTAGCCTTCTCTCTCCTGAGGGGAGCCAGGAGAGAGAAGGGCCAGGCTCAGGTTCTGAACTGGGAGATGCTCCGGCTCAGCTCCTGGGCGAGATCATTCATTTCGGCACAGTCCTCGCCACTGCGCTGGACATCCACCTGGGTCAGCCGGGCCAGCTCGGCAATGGACTGGATGTTGCCGCTGATCTCTTCGGCAACCACGGACTGCTCTTCAGTGGCCGTGGCGATCTGGATGTTCAGGTCACTGGTAGACTCCACCAGGGCGAGGATCGCTTTCAGGGCATCTCCGGCCTTTTCCGTGCTCTCAACGGTCAGTTCGCTGATGGACTTGCCGTTGTGCATGGAGTCCACCGCAGACTTGGCGCTTTGCTGAAGCTGTTCGATCTTGGTATGGATTTCAGCGGTGGCTTCTGCCGTACGGCTGGCCAACTGCCTGACCTCATCGGCCACCACCGCAAAGCCCCGTCCATGCTCGCCGGCCCGGGCCGCTTCAATGGCCGCATTCAAGGCCAGCAGGTTGGTCTGATCCGACACGGCCCGGATGGTGTCCAGAATGGTTGAAATGCTGGAGATTTCGGCCGCAAGGCTGTCCACATCCCCGGCGGCTTTATCCATATCGCCAGCCAGGGACTGCATGGAGCGGATGGTGTCCTGGGACAGGCTCATGCCTTTGTGGCTTTCTTCCCGGGAGCGGGTGGCATTGGAGGCGGCGCTTTCGGCATTTTGGGCAATTTCGGCAACCGTGGCGGTCATTTCATGGATAGCCGTTGCCGCCAGCTCGGATTTTTCAGCCTGTTCCGTGGAGCGCCTGGCTGTGTTGTCGATTGCGGCTGCAACCCGGCTGACTGCGTTCTGGAGTTTGGCCTCCGTGGCCCGGATATGGCTGATGATTTCCGCCAGGTTTTCCAGGAAGCGGTTGAAACTGGTGGCCAGCTCGCCAATCTCGTCGTTGGTTTCTACCTTCAAGCGTTGGGTCAGGTCTCCGCCTTGCTCCGCCATGGCGGCCATGGCAGTGGAAACCCGGCGGATTGGCTGGAGCAGCTTGGCAGACAGCAGGGTGACCAACACCAGGGCGATAACTGCGGCGACAATGCCCACCAGAATGTTCTGAACCGTTGCCTGGCGAATATTGGCGTAGAGCTCATCGGTGGGGATTTCGGCAATAATCTGCCAGCCAATGCCAGGTACCGGCAAGCTGGCGAAAATCAGGTCGCTTCCATTACGGCTGTGGCTGCCGTAGCTGAAGTCCGGGCTCATCAGCTGTGCCGTCAGGCTATCTCCCGCGTAGTGGTTGAGGGGGTGTGGATGAGAGTCAGTGGGGTGGATCTGCACGGTACCTTGACTGTCCACCAGGAACACTTTGCCAAACTCGCCGATCCGATAGTCCTGAATCAATTGTCTCAGGCTCGATAGGCTGCGGCCCACGCCGATAATCGCAGAGCGCTGGCCTGCAGCTTCCAGAACATGGTTAACGAACAGGGTCGGCTCAAGGGTGTCTTCGTGGACGTCCACATTGAGGCCATAAACGATGGGCTGCTTGAGAAAGTCGTAGAACCATTGGTCCCGGGCTTCGCTCGGGCTCATGGTTTTGAATACCCCTGTCGGCAGGTAATAGTTGCCGCTTTGAGCCGAGATAAAGAATGGTTTAAAGCCCAGGTTTTCCATCTGTGCAATGTTGCTCAGGTTGCGCTGGATTTCTTCCAGTTCCTCCTGAGGTTCTCCCCGCTCGACCCAATCCACCAGATAGGAGTTGTGGGCCATCCCCTTGGCAATGGTTATGGGGACTGTCATTTCATTTTGAATCTGATTGCGGATCTCGCCCAGAATGGCGGGAAGCTCTGTCTCCAGCAGGCGCTGGTTGGTCATGTTTGTCATCTTGTAGTTGGCCAGGCCGATGACAAGGGCCAGGGATAGCACCAGGATGGCTCCCGTAAACAGCAGAATAGACTGCCGAAATGTCAGTTTGCGTGACATGAAACAACTCTCGAACTATGAGAACGTCCCTGATTCCAGGTTAATAGAAAAGGTTCGAATGCAGATGACCGACAGCCCCGATAGGGCAGGTCGGCGGGCAAAGACTGCAGATGAGGAAAAGTTAATGTAGCCGGAGTTCGGGAGTTTCGCCACGAGCAACGGAGTGGGAAGTGTTGCTCTATTGGGGGGCAGGCCTGTGCCTGCCCCAGGTGTCGGTTTCAGTAAAAGGTCGGTTTCGGTAAACGGGAGTGGCTTAGAGCATCCGCTGCATGATGTCATCCCGCTTGACCAGCCGGTGGAACAAAGCCGCACCGATATGGCCGAGGACCATGATCAGGGTGAGCCAGGCCAGCGGCGAATGGAACTCACCGAGGCTTGCGGCCCAAGGGATTTCAGCGCCACGCTCGACCAGCTGGATGCCGAAGAACTTCAGGCCATAGCCTTTGCCCACCATCAGCAAAATCGCGCTTAACGGCATCAAGACCATCATCACATACAGCCCGAAGTGGCCGAGTTTAACCAGCCAGACCGTAGCCGGCTCGTGCGGGGGACGATTGTTCATCTGCGTTAATGACCAGATGATGCGCAGCACGATCATCACCAGCAGGATCAACCCAATGGAGCCGTGAAAGGGCACCAGGGTCTGGCCGATCCAGTGTTCTCCGTCGTTGATGCGATCCCCCAGTTTCAGGAACTGCCAGAGAAAGAGCAGGGCCATGGACCAGTGCAGGAATTTGCTGACGGTGCCGTATTGTGACCGGTTATCGTGAAGCATGGTGTTTCTCCTTATCCAAACTGAAATCCTGACAAGGTGACTTCCATCACCCGGTCTGAAAAGGTGCGTCTTCCGGGGGAGGCTCCGGCAGCGCCGGCCACCACCATCAGGGGGATCAGATGTTCTTCGGCACGAGGCGGATGGCACAGCCGGGCGCCCGGTGCCTGTTCCCAGTTCTCCAAAGCGACATCCCGCTGGTCGGGTTCAGTTTCCACGGTGGCCGTCAGCCACTGGTCGAACTCATCGGATACGGGCCCGAAGCGGGCATCACCGTAGCCCCGCATATTGTGAAAGCTCATGCCGCTACCTACGATCAAGACTCCTTCCTCTCGCAGAGCCGCCAGGGCGCGGCCGGCCTCCAGGTGCGCTTGTGGATCCAGGTCACGCCTTAAAGATAACTGTAGCACCGGAATCCGAGCTGCAGGAAACATAAGTTTCAGCGGAATGAACATGCCATGATCAAACCCCCGGGTTGGATCCAGCCGGCTCTGCAAGCCCGCCTGCTCCAGCAAGGCCGCCGCTTTGGCCGCCAGTTCCGGTTCACCCGGCGTTGGATACTGAAGCTCATAGGTATGGGGAGGAAATCCATAGTAGTCGTAGATCAGTTGCGGCTGGGCGCCACTGGTCAGGACAAAGTCTTCTTCCAGCCAGTGGGCGGAAACCATCAAAATGGCTTTGGGGGCTTCGGGCAACTGGGCGGCGATGCCTTTCAGGTAGGCCGCCATGGCATCCCAGGCATGGGGCGGGTTCCAGTCCATGAAGAAACAGGGGCCAGCACCATGGGGCACGAACAGTGTGGGCATCAATTTGGTGGAGGCAACTGGAGTTGCCGCATTGTTGAGGGGCATTGGGGCCTCCTTTATATCAGGGTTAACCTAGTTTAATCTGCTATCCATGGTTGGTGAATTAGCCTAAAAGCGTGATCACTTTTTACTGAGAGTAGGAAATATGTTGGATCGGGTGACCAGCATGCGGGTCTTTGTGCGAGCTGCCAGTGCGGGTAGCCTGTCGGCGGCGGCCCGGCATTTGGGCATGTCGCCGGCCATGGCCACCAAGCATGTGGATGCGATTGAACAGCGTCTCGGGGTGAAGCTGTTTCACCGCACCACCCGCAAGCTGACCCTGACCGAGGCCGGGAGCATCTACCTGGACGACTGCCAGCGGATTCTGGCAGATATTGATGATGCCGATGCCCGGGCCGCTTCCCAGCGCGTCGAGGCCTCCGGACTGTTGCGGATGAATGTGCCCTTGTCCTTTGGAGTCGGCTACATAGCGCCGTTGATTCCCGCATTCAGCCGCCGTCACGCCAAAGTACGGGTGGAGCTGGGGCTCACCGATAGCATGGTCGATTTGATCGACGGCGGCTGGGATCTGGCGGTGCGGATCGGCAAGCTCCGGGATCAGTCGGTCCAGGCCCGGCGCTTGTGTGACTGCACCCTGATGCTTTGCGCCGCGCCCAGTTATCTGGAAGAACGGGGCACGCCCCGGCGGGTGGCGGAGCTGACCCAGCACAACTGCCTCGGCTACAGCCTGTCGCCCCTGGGTGGCGGCAAGGAGTGGGGCTTTGGACGGGATGGCAGTATCCGGGTACCGGTGAGCGGCGACCTTCTGGCCAATAATGGGGATGCCCTGGTGGCGGCTGCCGTGGGCGGCCAAGGCATTATCTACCAGCCGGACTTTATCGTCGCCCGGGCGTTGCAGACGGGCCAGCTGGTGAAGCTGGAGCTGGATCAGCCCCCCATTGAACTGGATGGCATTTACGCCATCTACCCACCGGACCGGCGGCCGCCGGCCAAGGTGCGGGCCATGATCGACTATCTGGTGGACTGCTTCAGTGAAGTGCCCGCCTGGCGCCGCTTGGATCACGCCTCACCCAACTAATGGGCCGGGCGGCGGACTTCCCTGCCAGCCTGGATGGATGCTGCTTGCCCAACACCTGCCTGATAAAGCTCTGCCAAGCCCCGACTGACCTGCTGGTGCAAAATGGTCGCTAGTTGTTCATTGCTGGCTCCGGGGCTTGGCAGCATGGGCGGGTGAAAGACCAGTTCCACCTGGGCGGGAGGCGAGGCCAGCAATTTCAACCCATGGCTATGAAAGCTGTGGTCTCCGATAAAGGGCACCGCCGGGTGGGTTACGCCATTTTGCAGGTAGGCCAAAGTCACCGCCTGGAGCGGGCGATGGGCATCGGCGGCAGCCTGCAACAGGCGGCCATGGAAGGGCAGGACCTGCTGGCCATCGCTGGTGGTTCCCTCGGGGAAGATCAAGACCCGTTGGTCTTGCTCCAGGGCTTGGGCGATCTGTTCCCGCACCAGGGCGGATTGTCCGCCGCCCCGCTGGATGAATAGGGTGCCAACATCCTGGGCCAGCCAGCCGATCAAAGGCCAGCTGGCCACTTCCCGTTTGGCGAGGAAGCGCACCGGCAGGCAGCCCCCGAGCACCACGATGTCCAGCCAGGAGATATGGTTGCTCACCAGGAGGGTGGCCGAACTCGCGGGTGTGCCCCGCATCCGTATGCGCAAGCCCAGCAGGCGATACAGTGCCGCCAGGTAATAGCGGGCCAGGGGCGCGCGGTTGATCGGCCTTGACCGGAACAGGTCCAGCAGGCGGATCAGCAGCACACTGACGACACAGGTCGCCAGAAAGCCCACAAACAACGGCAAGCGTAGTGCGAGCCGGGCACCACTTACCACTCCGGACTTGGTGCCACCCTGTTACTGGCGCAGGTATTTGCGGGCAAAACGGCCGGCAATTTGCTCGACCTTGAGCAATACCAGCATGTCCGCGCAGCGGAAACTGGGATCCCAGCAAGGGGCGCCACAGACCTGGGCTCCCAGGCGCATGTAGGTGCGGATCAAGGGGGGAATCTTGACCGGTACGCTGGCCGTGCTATTGGCCAGGTGGGGCAGTGCCCGTCGGGGCGTGACCCGGAACCGCTCCGGCGCCAGGTGCTCAGCCTGTAACTGTTGCGCCACCCGCCAAGCCCGACCGCCGCCGTCGAGCATGCTGATGCTGGCACAGCCGATCAGGTAGTCGATTTGTTCCCGGATCAGGTATTGGCTCACCGCCAGCCACATTTGGCTTAGGGCAGTGCCGCTGCGGTAGTCCGGGTGGACACAGGTACGCCCCAGCTCG
>JAJUGC010000082.1 GCA_029268325.1 Gammaproteobacteria bacterium
CGGTTTTCCTTTGATTCATTGGCGCCAGAGCCCAAGACTGAGAGCGCGACCTTAATACAGGGGACACGACTCAAAAAACCGCTATAAACCGCAGGCAAGTTCTAATCAAATAATAGGCAAACAACAGGGCCCAGAGTTTTACCAAGGCACCTAGAATCGAAACTTTCGGATTAGGGGAATTGCGCCAAAGAGTGACCACTGCAAAGATTCCATAACAACCTATGACTGCGGCATAGAAGAATCCCGGTAACCGGGCACCGAAAAACACCAGCACCAGATAACCGATGGCAAGGCCCGCAAACAGCACCGCAACATAGCCCAGGACATGAGCAAGCCAGAATGCCTGCCACAGTTTGACCTCTCCATGCCAACACCGGCTAAAAAAACTGGGGGGAGCTACTGAACTGGCTGCTGATGAATCGGAAGAAATAGGAGCGACGTAGGCTTCGTCTTTCATTGGCTCTCCCTGCTGACTTAATTCCATAAGGCATATGGTATTGGATTGAATAGGTAAGTTACTCACCCAAACCTCTGCCCATGATATCAGAAAATGAAAGCGAACCTTGCTCTCCGGGTCGTCAATAAGAGAGCAAGGCCAAGACTCCTGTTTAACCCTGCAATACCGGCACCAGATGGGCGACCATGTTGCACGGCCCCTGCCGGGCATCCAGCTGTTTTTGCAAAATTCCTTCCCAGGCAGTGCGACAGGCGCCGGTGGAGCCCGGCAGGCAACAGACCAGGGTGCGGTTGGCTAGGCCGGCAAGAGCCCGTGACTGGATTGTAGAGGTGCCAATATCCTCGTAGGAGAGCTGTCGGAACAGTTCACCAAACCCGTCGACAGAACGGTCCAGTAGGCAGGCTACCGCTTCAGGCGTACTGTCACGGTCGGTAAAGCCTGTCCCCCCCGTAGTCAGCACTACCTGGATGTTGTCATCGGCAATCCATTGGGCTACCTGGGCCCGAACCTGATAGAGGTTGTCCTTTAATATTTTGCGCTCTACAACCCGGTGCCCTGCGGTATCCAGTTGATCCACCAGGTACTGCCCCGAAGTGTCGGTCTCCAGGGTACGGGTGTCGCTGACGGTCAGCACGGCAACATTCAGGGGGATAAAAACCTTGCTCGTATGGCTCATTATTTTTCCTAGATGCTTATGGGGCTGCGATGAACAGGCAGCCGCGGTCCTATACAATCAACCACCGCTGGCATTCATAAAGCGCACAATCTGCACTTCGCCATCGGCGCTAAAGTTATGGCGTTCGGGCTTGTATTTCAGGGCCTTTTTAACAGCCTCGAGTAAAGGCTCGTCATCCAGTGGATGGCGCCTTAACAGGGCTCGCATATCCAGGTCATCCTCATTCCCCAGGCAGAGCAGCAGCCGGCCTTCCGCAGTCAGGCGTACCCGGTTGCAGGTGCTGCAGAAGTTATTACTGTGGGGGGAGATAAATCCGATGCGAGTCTGCGGGTAGTCTTGCAGATGCATGTAGCGCGCTGGCCCTCCGCTGCTTTCGCTGCTGGGTAACAGCTGATACTGCTGCTCCAACAGGGCTCGCACCTGGTCACTACGAAACAGGGACCGGGCCCGGCTGCGCCCAACGTGGCCCAGGGGCATCTCTTCGATAAAGCTAATATCCAGCCCCTTGCTAACGGCAAATTCCGTCAGCCTGAGCACTTCGTCCTCATTGTGGCCATTGAGGATCACGCTATTGATCTTGACCGCCTCAAAACCCGCTTCCAGTGCCGCATCAATCCCGGCCAGCACCTGGTGCAAGTCCCCTACCCGAGTCAAGGCACGGAAGCGTTCCGGACACAGGGTGTCCAGGCTGATGTTCAGACGCTTGACCCCGGCCTGTGCCAAGGGCTTGGCATAACGGGTCAGCTGCGAACCATTGGTCGTCATCACCAGCTCACGCAAGCCTGGCAAGGCACTGATCTTTTCACACAGCCCGACAATGCCCTTTCGCACCAGGGGCTCACCACCGGTGAGGCGAATCTTTTTGACGCCATTGGCTACGAAGAGCTGGGCGCAACGAAAAATCTCTTCCAGCGTCAGGATCCGCTGGCGCGGCAAGAAGGTCATCTCCTCGGACATGCAATAGATACAACGGAAATCACAGCGATCCGTCACTGATATTCGCACATAGTCTATCGTGCGACCAAAGCCGTCGACCCAGGTCGTGGTCATCCCCCTGACTCCCGTATGTATTCGATTTCAGCCACTGCACCTCCCCCGCCCGAATAATGGTCCTGAGCATGGGCCTGAACCGAAGCAATGCCTACTTCGCCCCGAAGTTTGTAACTCCTAGCCCGAAGCATAGAGTATGTATCAGTCCAGCAGTATTGTACGTGAAGGAAGCTCTCTGCCAGCCTCCAACTACAGTGGGTTCTCTTTATGACACGCTATTCTTTCCGTCAGGCAGAGACAACAAGCATCTGACAAAAGAACACATTTGAACAGGTAGCGCTGAATATGTCTCCCACACACCATCCCAAACGCTTGGCGAACTGTAGCATCCTGTTGTTGGCCGGCGGGCGTGGCCAGCGCATGGGCGGGCGGGACAAGGGCTGGATCCGCTGGGGTGATCACGCGCTGATTGAACACGTCCAGGGCGTTGCCCGCCCTCTGACGGATGACTTGATCATCTCCTGCAACCGCAACCAGGATCGGTACCGTACCCTGGCGGATCAACTGGTCAGTGACCCGACCCATGACTTCCCTGGCCCCCTCATCGGTATAATTGAGGCCCTGAAGGTTGCACGCCACCCTTACTTGCTGGTATTACCCTGTGATGCTCCCAAAGTGGATCATCAGCTGTTGGAGCAACTGCACCGGCACGCCGGTCCCCGGCCCGTGATGGCTCGCCAAGGCGGCTACTGGCAACCTCTGTTCAGCCTACTGCCGGTCAGCCTGCTCCCCTTTTTACAGGAGCAGTGGCAGGCGGGGCAGCGTAGTATCCAGCGGGCTTTGCGGGAGCTGGAACCTGTCGCGCTGGAATGTCCGCCCGATGACCCGAGGCTGAGCAATTTTAACGAACCAGACCTGCTGAAGAGCCCGGCTGATCACCCACGCACCACGCTGGCCTGAAAGGAGACTGCAATGATCACCGTCTTGTTCTTTGCCCGTTACAAGGAAGAGCTGCAAACCGACAAGCTGCAACTTGATTGGCAGGAGGGCTGGCAAAGCCTTGAGGATGTGCGCGCACACCTCATACAGCGGGGCACGCCCTGGACCACTCTGGAAGACCCTTCCCTGATGTGCGCCCGCAATCAGGAAATGTGCTCCCTGGACACTGCGGTTCGCGCCGGTGATGAAGTGGCCTTTTTCCCCATGGTGACCGGAGGCTAGCCTTGATTACCGTCCAGGTACAGGAAGCCCCTTTTGATCCGGGCCAACTCACCAACAGCGTTCACGCTGGCAACCAGGCCATTGGCGCAGTGGTATGCTTTACCGGCTATGTGCGTGATTTCAACCTGCAACACAGCGTACAGGGCCTGTTCCTGGAACACTTTCCCGGCATGACCGAAAAGTCCCTTGAACGCATCGCCGAGGAAGCCAGCCAACGCTGGCCGCTGCTGGCCGTGCACATCCTACACCGCGTCGGACAGCTGGAGCCAGGCGAGCCCATCGTGTTCGTCGCCGCCGCCAGTGCTCACCGGGAAGAGGCCTTCAACGCCTGCGCCTTCATCATGGACTACCTGAAAACCCGTGCACCATTCTGGAAAAAGGAACAGACTTCAACCGGCAGCCGTTGGGTAGAAGGTCGGCCCAGCGACCAGCAGGCTGCGGCCCGCTGGGCTGATGACGCGGAGTCATCCTGAACTAGTTAACCTCCCCATCAAGGTATCTAGGTTTACTAAATAACTTACTGTCAGAACAAACACTCCAATCCAGAAACCCGCAATAATAAGTTTAGGGGTAATCATTGCATGGAATTTCGCAAAGCTCTTCATCTCTAGTTCCCTCTTGATAGTGACAAAAGTTTGTGAGTGGCAGGCATCGCCACCTACAGGCAATTGAAAATGCCTGCCAGCATCGGCTCAAAAATGCCGGCCAGTATGGCCCAAGCCTACCAGTTGCGCTGCGAACCAAAACACGAAGGCGCAACAGGACTTGCTCACTGCCCCCCTCTGGGGCTCCTCTGACCACCCCACATCAATCCTTTCCTTTCGCCCCAGTCCCTATGAGTCTGCCGACAGGCTTCGAGGGGTTCCCTGCAAGTTCTTTCCGCTTCTGGCACAATCACGCCCCCGAAGAACAAGATTGCACCATTTTTTCGTATTTTCGCGTCCGTTAGGCGCAAAGTTTCTTTATTTGGAGGTAAAAGAAAATTGCGAGAGCGTTTTTGGGAGCGGTTGTCTCTCGGAGAGCTGAATAAAAAAGAGTGGGAAGCCTTGTGTGACGGTTGCGGCCAATGCTGCCTGTTACGCCAGGTGGAATCGAATACGGTCACCGTCTATGGCGTAGCCTGCGAGCTACTGGATATCGAAAATGCCCGCTGCAGGGACTACCCGCAACGGCTGAAGAAAGTTCCTAGCTGCCATCGGCTAACACCGGAAAACGTACCCCATTACCATTGGTTACCGAAAACCTGTTCCTACCGGCTCCTTCACGAAGGTAAGCCCCTGCCCTCATGGCACCCGCTGCTGGTCGGCGACCGCAGCAAAATGCGCAAGAAAGGAATTACCATCAGCCACTATGCCCTGCCCAGTCAGGAGGTTCCGCGGCGCCGTATGAACCGGCATATCATCGATCGCTGGTCGGTGGCGCAAAATCAACGCAAGCGGGCTTGAGAACAAGCAGCCGGATCCATGGATACAAATGCCGTGGGTCCGCCGCTTTGTGCTGATTGATTTGCGAGCAGAGATTGCCCGTTATGATCTCCGAATGGGCGCGGTGAAATAGGCCAGCAGGAGCGTCGCGGCCAGACCAGCACCCAGAGCGATGCTCCAAGCCAACCAGTTGGAGCCAAGGAACATATAAAGAACTTTACCGAGCAGGTACCCAAACCCGCTGCCGATACCCAGGGCTGCAAACAGCCCCACATCCCCAGTGCTGGAAACGACCGAACCACAGCTTGGGCAGGATAATGCCTTATCCTCATCCATTCTCAAGCGCTGCCTGACAACAGAAAAGAAAGGTAGTGCTTTACTACAGTATGGGCAGCCTTTGAGCATGCTTATTCTTCTGGCTCTCAATCTCTAGCAGTCGTCGATTAGAACACCATAACATGGTCGACGAGATACTTTCCGTCCCGCTCCACAAGAAGCATTTCGGCCACGAACTCTCCAGGTGCCTTGGTAAACCATTGCTTCCAGACAATGGCTACAGCTCCCGGGCGACGAAAAACCGCCACCGGCTCCCGCTTGGCAAAAAAGCCCTTCTCCTGCTGATACTGTTCGCAAACCTGCTGCAGATATTGCTTAGTCACGATGCTCTTCATCCTGTCGGTGAAGTCGCGGATATGCCGCTCATGATCAATCACCGTCGAGGCCTCCATCAGATTGTCCATGATCGGATTGGCTATGGCGAAGATCTCGGCATCAGACATGTTTGCCAGGCTCATCGTTTTCCTCCATGGCTGCTAACGCTCAACGTAACTAGCAATTGATGCGAGTAAAAGCCTGTCGTTTTGAACGAGTAGTTAAGTACCCAACCACGTGCTCAAGGGAACACCAACAACGTGCTAAAGGGAATAGCTGTACGCTTGGTTACGCGCCATTGTGCCCCAAACACCTTCGAAATTTCGGACCCGTCGCCCAGATTCACTTCCAGCAGGAAGAAGTTGAACAATAACCCCTTCACAATCTGTTTTTTCCACCCGTCAACCTTGAGCTTGCGCTGCAAGGTTTAGCTGCCAGGACACTCCAAACTGATCAGTGACCCAGCCGAACCGTTGGCTGAAGCCGTAGTTATCCAATGGCATCAGGACTTGCCCCCGTGCCGAGAGGAGGATAAACACCCGCTCTAACTCTGATGCTGAGTCAAACTCCACGAAAATGGAGTTAGCTGGCGTAAACGAAAAGTTATGCTTGATCGGGCTGTCGGAGCACATGAACTCACGGCCACAAAGCGTGAAGGTCGCCACTTTGATCGTGCCGGCCGGAGCCGGCTCGTCTTGGGTGTAGCGCTCGATTTGCACCATGCGAGAGTCAGGGAAGGTAGCAAAGTAGAAATCCAGCGCGGCTTGGGCGTTGCCGTCCTGGAACATGAGGAATGGTCTGACCGTTGTCATAAGACATCTCCCTGTCGGGTGGGCTTCTAACGCCCGCGTAGGCGGAATAGGCGCGATCTGACGGGTGCCCCAATTGATGCGGCTTCTATATTTTTACTCTCAAACACCGCAAAGATCTCTGACTCTCCAGTGGCCCCCTAAAGCACAGCTTGCCATCAGCCTCTTTAGGCGTTTCATTACCGTAATAGGGGTTTTCCATAGAGCCAGGCGCCAGTTTTAAATGGTGAACCTGATTAAAAAGCGCCAACTTGGCATCAAAATCGTGAAACTCGGCCACATACTTCTCAAGCTCGGGCGCGTAACTGATTAACACGCCACCTATATAGTTCCTGACCTTGGAAGTTGAAGGCCGCGCCTTATCCTCAACTTCCACCTCCCTTGCAAACTCAGAAGGCGACAGCCGGGCCAGACGCTCCAACCTGGTATAGCGTGGAGCTACCGCATTGATTGACATATTTGGCTTATACAGCATTCGCGTTATCCACCCTGGGAAGTCCCCCCCCATTTCAAAGAACTGCGGATGCCGATCCAGGCTCTTAAAGGTGTTGTAAGACATCCCGAACTCTCTTGCCGCGACTGTGTAGAAGCTCTTTTCTGAGTCACTCAAGCCAGGAATCATTTCTGCTTCCAGGCCCTCGTTGGATAGGATTACGCTCAAAACATCGATGACTTCAGAAAGCTTCACCAGGAAAACAAACTTGCCTATTAGGTTGTCCTGCAACTCCATGGACTTTCTTAACTTTGCAAGCTGGTTTAACAAGGATTCGATCGCCGTTTCCGTGTCACCGTTTTTATAGGCTGAGATTGCGCCGATAACCTTGATACGCTCAGCAGCCATGATGTACTCATAGGGAGGATACAGCTCGCTAACGGTCGGCTTCGTTAAGGTTCGATACTCATCAAACTCAAAAAATCTGTTGGAGCGTGAAACCAACACTCCGTGATCTTTTAATAGCTTGCCAGCGTCGATCTTGCCCGAGAAAAGGTACCCAATGCACTCATCTGTCGAAGCGCGACAAAATGCCTCTCCTTCAGGTAGCGCTAATTTCTTTGAATCCGGGTACGGCTCAACCTTATAAGATTCATCGGCCTCACGCTTTCGATACTCCTCCAGCAAACTCTTGCCAACAAGCACTGGGCTTTCATCTTCTCCGGCAATTATCCCAGTCAAATAAAGATAGGATTCGCTTTCTACGCCAGCCTCCACCCTGCCAATCAAGTCAAGGGCTTCATCACTCAAACCATCATCAATTTGAGCGCACAGCACTAAAAGAACAGGAGCCAGAATGAGAATTGATAGTATTTTTTTCATGGGCAATATGACGTTTCCATACTGGCGCAAAAACCATCAGCTTTTGCGCCCAACTCCAAAGAAGCGAGGGTTAATGGATTTGTTAGGCGGTTAAAGGCAACTCTCCGTAGGTTGCCTCCCATGCCTGTGACAAAACCTTGATTTCCTCTTTTGTAAATTTGTCTTGATAAGCAAGGGCCATTGCCGCATGCATGAGCGCAAAAGCAGCCCGGCCCCATTCTTCCTTTAGATATGGATCCAGGTTTTCATTGACGCCAACTGCCTGACCTTCAGTAAGCTCCTCTGCCCGTCTAAAAACCGAGCGATAAATAATGTCGAAACCATGATGGATGGGAGAGACACCTTGCTCCGTCCTCAACATCACAGCCCCTGTATTGTCATATCCATAGTATAGAGGCTCATCTTTGAAGGTATTTTCAAAAATATTCCAGCCTTTGGAATAAAGACTTTCTGCAGCTTGAGTAAAATTCTCGGATAGTTTTCGAACCGTTTCAGGGTTAAGAGAGAAAGCAGCATTCACCACCTTGACCACCCCCTCCCCATAATCCCCGA
>JAJUGC010000083.1 GCA_029268325.1 Gammaproteobacteria bacterium
CCTGCGGACCTCCCGCTCCAGGCTTGCCTTCAGGTCCGGCGGAATCTGCATGTGCCGGGCCAGCTCATCCAGGTAGCGCTGCTCCCGCTCGTTACGCTCATCGGCAATCAGCACACTGGCGGTGTAGATTTCCGCAGCCATTTCCGGGGAGTCCGCGGAACGGGCCACGTCTCGCGGATCCAGCGGCTTGCGTAATTCCTGGTCCAGCCATTGTTTCAAAGAAGGGTTGTCCTGACTCTGGGCAATCTGTTCCTCGATCATCTGCCGTTCCTGCTCATCCACATGGCCGTCCGCCTTGGCGGCAGCAATGATGGCCTTCACCATGGCCTGGCTGTGGCGATTGGCCTCCTCTTCTGGTAACTGGTCCAGGGAGCGGGCCGAGGTGGGGTAGCCCTGTTTTTGCTGTTGCCATTGGTTGTATGCCTGATAGGCCACACCGGCTAGTGCCATCATGCCACCGAACCGGGACACTCGACCTACCAGGCCGCGGCGTTGGCGTCGGCCGCCAATCAACGAGCCGAGGGCGCCAGTGCTCAGGGCGGCGGTGCCAATACTTACCCAGTCGATACCGCCGGAGCGGGCGGCGCCAGGTTGATGAGGCAGATGTCGTTTACTCTGACGATTGAACAGCGTCTGACCGGTCTGCAGTAGTTTGTTCAGGATTCGGCAGCGGCTCATGGCGTACTCCTCGTGTGCCTGGTGGGACGGGTGCCGGAATAGGGCGGCATGGCTCTATTATGGAGTGAAGGGGGCGGGCTACCCCCCATCTCGGGGGCGGGTGGAGGGAGGCTAGAAACATGGGCGTGTGGGAGGTTTTTCCAGGATATCTCAGCGATCAGCAGCTTGAGGAACAGTTACAGGTACTGGGCCGACTGGCGGCGGAGCCTGAAGTTCCGGGGGCCGATCTGACCCTGAAACACTGGCGGGGCTATGAGCCCGCCCTGGCCTGGCTTGAAGCCTGGGGGGTGGCGGAGCTGCGTCTGCGGGGTAGCGATCGCCCTCTGACGCCGGTGACCCGTCAGGTGGCCTGGCCGCCGGCATTTGAGATCCCGCCCGCCCACCAGTTTGCCCGGCTTCGGAGCCAGCATCAGGCAGGACGGATTGCCGTGCCGAAAACCCCGCAGCAGCTTTGGGCCCAGCATAAGTATTCAGTGATGGCCCGTGACCCCGCCCGCTATCGGGCCCTGGGACGACGCGTCGCCCTGGGGAAAGACGGCGACTTTGCCCCGTTGGCCGAAGAACTGTTGCTGATTCTGCGGGAGCTGCCGCAGCCGGGCCGGCTGTTCAATGCGTTGGAGCATCTGTGGGGCTATGTGGCCAACCAGGCCGGCGAGGCGGAACGACGGGCAGCCCGCCATTCCGCAGCGGCGTTGCTTGAGAATACCGCAGCGCTGGCCGTTAGGCTGCAAGTGCCTTATCTGCTGTCGTCCACCGCGTTAACGGATCTGGCGATCTTTGTCGCCAGGGAGGGCGCCCAGGCATAGTCTGGCGGGGCCATGACGGGTAGAAAGCTGCAAGGCATCGTGTTTCAATGGCTTTGTTCCTAACAACCTAAACGTATGGAAATGATGCAGACAATTAGCTGGGATGATTTCATCAAAGTCGAGTTGCGGGTTGGTCGCATTATCGAGGCTTCGGTTTTTCAGGAAGCCCGGAAGCCGGCCTATGTCCTGAAGGTGGATTTCGGGCCGGAGATTGGCATCCGCAAATCCAGCGCCCAGATCACCGCTCTATACTCGCCAGAGGAGTTGATCGGCAAACAGGTGGTGGCGGTGGTGAACTTCCCCAAAAAACAGATCGGGCCTTTGATGTCGGAATGCTTGGTGACCGGTTTTCATAACGAACAGGGCGAGGTGGCTCTTTGCGTGCCGGACAAGCCCGTACCGCTGGGAACCAAGCTGCTCTAGGAGGCAAGGAGTGCCGATGAAATCCGCCAGGCCCATCCCCCGTCGAGCCCGACGCCAAGCCGAGGAATACTCCATTCCCGACCGGCTGATGGCCATGCTCGCCTCCTTGTTCTTTTCAGTCCCGACGGCGCTGGTGATTTGGCTGTCTATCAACCGGGAGCTGGCGCTTTGGTGGCAGGGCTTTCTCGATTCAGGCTATTTGTGGGGCAGTATCGTCCTGTTTGCCCTCTTGGCGTTTAGCATGCCCCGCTTGTTTCCGGTGGTGCTGGGGTCTATCTGGAATGGGTTTATCAAACTATGGCGATGGTGGTATCCCTAACCGGGATTGCCAGGGAGCCGTGCAGGTAATGGAATGACCAAAACAGAAGAGACCCTGATCAAAACCCAAGACGTGCTGGTCCGCATTCTGGTGTTGGCGCCCCAAGAGGTGGCGCCCTGGCATTATCACCGGGCCATCACCGACAATATGTTTTGTCTGTCCGGGAGCCTGGAGATCCAGCTTCAAGATCCGGAGCAGACCTTGTCGCTGCAACCGGGGCAGCGCTGCGAAGTCCCGCCGGGGCGGGTGCATCGGGTTGTGAACCCAACCGAACAGGAAACCCGGTATCTGCTGGTTCAGGGGGTCGGGAACTACGATTTCAACGTGGTGGATCCTGACTGAACAGACTAGGAAAGGGAGTTTAAGGGAATGACTCAAGCAAGACTTCAGAAGCTTTATTCACTGGGCGTGCAGTATCCCATCATGCAGGCGGGGATGCCGGTGGCGGGCAACGTCCGGCTGGCGGCTGCAGTGTCCCGGGCTGGTGGGATTGGCACCTTGGGGTTGCAGGATGTCTCGGTCTGGGAACAGAGCCTGAAACAGCTCAAGCAGCAGGCGGCTGACCATCCGGTGAATGCCAACCTGTTGCTGCCTTACACTCGCAAGGCACACGTCCAGGCGGTGATTCGCCAGCAAGTGCCCATCGTGACCCTGTTTTGGGGCAAGGCGCAGCCTTGTGTCAGACCCTTGCACGAAGCCGGCTGCTTCCTGTTCCAGCAGGTGGGCTCGGTCGACGAAGCCAAGCAGGCGCTGGATGCCGGCGTTGATGGGCTGATTGTGCAGGGCGAGGAAGCCGGTGGCCATGTGCGGGGCACACTCAAGCTGCAAGAGCTGTTGCCGCAAGTGCGCGCCCTGACGCAGGAGATTCCCTGTTTCGCAGCCGGCGGCATCTACACTGCCGAGGATGTGTGCCGGGCGGTCAGCCTGGGTGCCGATGGCATTTCCACGGGGTCCCGGTTTTTGCTGACGGATGAAAGCGGAGCGCATTCCGCCTATAAACAACGCTTGCTGGACGCCTCTGAGACCCTTAAAACCACGTTGTTCGGATTAGGCTGGGCCACGCCCCACCGGGTGGTGCCCAATGCCGCCACGCAACGCTGGTGTGATAAAAATGGTGCCGTGCCCGCTTGGCTCGACGGACTCAACAAAGCCTTCGGCTTTACCCGCAAGATCGCCCCCTTCAAGCCTGACGCGGCCCGTGGGCAACGGGCGGACATTCCCTTTTTCACCAATGCGGTGATTCCTGAGCATCTCTCGGCAGAGCTGGTGGAAAGTTGCCCGCTTTATGCCGGTGAGCGCGTGAAAGAGCTGACTGATATCCAGCCGGCGGCGCAGGTCGTGCAATCCCTGGCACAGGGATTTGAGCGCGACGAGACCAGAATGCAGGCCTGATCAGGCGCCTACGGCCTCTCCCCGTTTTGTGGTGAGAGCTTCACAGATTGCCGCAATATGGCGGTAATCTGTGCCGCAACAGCCGCCGATAATCGTCAGTTGGGGAAACTGCTGGCGAAGCTCCCGATATTCTTGCGCCAGCTCCCGAGGATTGCCCATGTCCAGTTCGGTGCTGTTATCCAGTTCCGCATGGCTGTGTTTCGAGGCATTGGCACGAATGCCGCGCAGGCGTTGCAACCAATCACCGGAATCCTTCAGGGCCTGCTCGAAATGGGTGGGGTGTGCGCAGTTGACCATATAGTAGGCCGGATAGCGGTTGCTGCTGTGGTCGACCTGTTCAATGGCCTCCCGCAGGGTTTGGCCAGTGGGCAGGCGACCGTCGGTTTCTACCGTGAAGGAAATGGCCACGGGCATCTGGGCTTGCCGGGCGGCTTCCACAATGCCGAGGGCTTCTTCCAGGTAATTGAGGGTGTAGGCCGCCACCAAGTCGGCCTCGGTGTCGGCAAAGACCCGGATCTGCCAGCTGTGGTAGGTCGTGGCTTCCGGTGCGGTCATGCGCTTGTCGGGGCGATAGCCGTCCCCTCGGGGCCCTAGAATGCCACTGATGACCATGGGGGACGCCGTGGTTTCATACTGATTGCGCACCCGGACCATCACTTCAATGGAGAGTCGATTGAGGGCCGCCAGGGTCGCTTGATCATAACCTAGCTTTTGTCCCCAATCGGGGCTGGCGCGCCAACTGGCAGATTCCAGCAGCAGGCCGAGCTTCCGCTGGCGGGCCAGTTCGGCAAACTTGCAGTAGTACTGGTAAAGGACTTGCGTGCCCGCCTCCGTTCTTAACAGGTCAATGGCAGAAAGAGCGGGAGCTCGAGGTGTTCATGGAAGATCAGGGTGGTTTCCAGGCCACCATCGGTCATAAACAGGGTGTTTTCGAGAAGCGGTAGGGCATGGCGATATTTGCTCATCGGATCTTTCTCCCCAGGGCAAAATGGGTAGAAGCGAGCTGGTGCAGGGCTTGGCAAAAACAGATCGCACCTGTTTTTTGTGAGGTGGTGGGCAGGGCTTAGCTATGGGCCTAACGTTTTTTAATGCAGAGTTAATAGGCCAGGAACGGTCTGGTCTTCTAAATCTATGTATGCTCCGGTTCGTCAGCTGTAGAATAGCCCGGCAGAAACCCTGTAAGGGATGTTTACGGGTTTTACTGCCAGCAGTAGTCTCAGGCTGCTTCAACATGGATGAAGCTGTTTGGCGTCAATGATGCCCTGGTGCATCAAGAATAAGGAAATCACCATGAAAAACTGGACGTTTCTCGGACTGTTGTTTTTTGCTCCATTTTCTTCCGCCGCGATCATTCATTACGACTCCACCTTCACCGCCTTCAGCCCACCGGCTGGTAGCGAGTCCCCCGTCTACTATGAAGGAACTGGCCATCTGGTGGTGGACTCGGCCGCCTCTCAGTTGCTCAGTGTGTCGTTGGACTGTGAGGTCTTTAGTTATTCCTGGCAGGGCAGCGCCACCCTGGTCGAGGAGTTGTACTGGCCTGTTGAAGGGGGGCGGGTCTCGGCCTTGCATGTCACTGATCCGGCCCCCGGTCTGGAGGTCTCGTTCTGGTTCGATATCTTTTTTGTACCGGAGGGGGAAGCCGCTGCTGCACAATTGGACAAAGTGGTGGGAGAATATAGCCAATATCAAGACTACAGCTTTATCAGTAACTACAGGAAAGTCGCCGCTCCTGTGCCGGAGCCGGGCAGCCTGGGTTTGCTGGGACTGGCCCTGGCGGGAATCAGGCTGGGGAGGCGCTTCCGTTAATCGGAAAGCCAGCCGTGATCCGCAAAGGAGTGCCATGCCGGGGTGGGTTTTGGAACGCGGGCATGGCCGCTTTCAGCGTGGCTGCTGGCTGTGTTCCGGCGTGCAGCAGGTGAGCCCCTCCGGTGGAGGACGCGCTCTACTGATGCCAGTGTAGGAGCAGATGTTGGAATCCTGTGGCCGGGACGGGCTTTGAGAATAAAAAGCCCTGGCCGTAGTCACAGCCAATCGAGCGCAGCATATCCCGCTGTGCCGGAGTTTCGATGCCTTCGGCAATCACCTTGAGCCCCAGCTTATGGGCCATGGCGACGATGCCTTCCACGATGGTCCGGCTGTTGGGGTTGGAGATCATGTCCCGAACGAAGGATTGGTCGATTTTCAGGTAGTCCACATGGTATTTCTGCAGGTAGGCCATGGAGGCATAGCCGGTGCCGAAATCATCAATGGCCACCTCGATCCCGGCTTCCTGAAAGGCTTGCAGGCTGGCGCTCACTGCCGCAGAGGGATTCAGCAGTACCCCCTCGGTAATTTCCACGGTAACGCTCCGCTGTCCCAGGCCTATCTTTTCCAGGTGCCGCACCCAGTTTCTATGGTTTTGGTTAATAAACTGAAGGGGCGATTTATTGAGGCTGACCTGGAAGGGATGTCCCAGGGCTTCGCTCCAGTTGCGACAGTATGCGGTGGACTGCTCAAAGACCCAATTGCCTAGCTGGTTGATCTGCTTGCTCTCCTCTGCCAAGGGGATGAACTGGGCCGGGGAGAGCAGGCCTTCAGTCGGGTGTTCCCAACGAACCAGGGCCTCGGCTTTACAGATCTGGCCTTCCCTTAGACTGACGATGGGCTGGAAATACAGCCTGAGTTGGTCTTCCGTCAAAGCTGTGCGTAAGTCATCGATCAGTTGCAGACGCCGCAGGGCAGCGTCCTGTAGGCTGCGGGTAAAGAAATGGAACTGGTTACGCCCATTGTGTTTGGCGGTGTACATGGCCTGGTCGGCATTTCTGATCAGGTCTTCAGCCTGAGTGGTATCTGTTGGGTACAGGGTAATCCCGATACTGCCCGATACATGCACGATCGCCAGGCTCAGTTGAAAGGGACGTGCCAGCTCATGCAGGATCTTGCGGGCGGTCTTCTCAATATGGGACTTGCTGTCCAGCTCGGTGAGGATCACGGTGAACTCATCCCCGCCGAGCCGGGCCACCGTATCCGACTGGCGTACACTTCGGCTGATGCGACGGGCAACCTGGACCAGCAGCTCATCGCCGGCATCATGGCCATGGCGGTCGTTCACTTCCTTGAAATGGTCCAGGTCGATAAAGAAAAGGGCCAAGGGTAAGCCGGTGCGCTGGGCATGGCGGATTTCCTGGTTTAGGCGGTCGCGGAACAGGCGACGGTTAGGCAGGCCGGTGAGGGCGTCGTAGTTGGCCTCCCGCCAGACCCGCTCCGATGAGGCCTTGCGTTCCGTGATATCCCGGGTGATCTCGACAATGGCCTCCACTTGTCCTTGGTCGTCCAGCACCGGGGAGAGCACGTATTCGAAGAACCGGCTTTTGCCAGACGGCGAGGTAAACGGCATTTCCCGGCGTATCGGCTTTCGAGCGCGGATGACCTGGTCCAGGTCTTCAGAGAGTGTTTGGCTGGCCTCGGGAGAGATGCCCAACTCATCAAAGCGGCGGCCAGCCATTTGGTCTTTGGGAATTTCCAGTTGTTCTGCCGCGGCCTGGTTGGCATAGATCAGGCGCTTGTCGAGGTCGTAGATATAGCTTTGGTCTGAGCTGGATGAGAGCACTGCTTCAAAGAGACGCTGTTGTCGCTCCTTCTCTTGGGACAGGGTTTCCACCTGAAGGAGCAGTCTCTGAAAATCGGCTTTCTCCAGAGTCGTGGGCGAGATCCTGTGTGTTGTATTGGCAGCCTTCAGGACCGATTGCAGCTGTTCCCGCCGCCGGGAGGCCTGGATCACCTGTTTCAGGCGTTCGGTCAGTTCCTTGTCGTGAGGGGTGAGAAGGTTCCAGTTCTTGCCGATCAGGGGTGTGTGGCGTAAGGCGAGCTGCAGTTCATCCCAGTGCTCTTTAAGGGGGATGAAGAAGATGGGCTGGCGGGGCCAGAGCGTACGAACCTGGCGGGCCAGGGCAATTGCGTTCGTGACTGCAGGGCCGATGATGATGGCCTCGTACGGGTTGACGGTCGAGGACGGCAAGCCTGCTTGTTCCAGGTCGCTGGAATCGGCCCGAACCGGCTCGAAGCCGGCCTCTCGAAGCTGCTGTTCCAGAAGGCGAATGGGAGCAGCCTGATCCCCTTGTAGCGGGGGCGAGATCAGCAGGATCTGATTTCTGTGCTCAGTGCTATTCACAATAAGGGTAACCCCAAGAGCGACTTCCCGATCCAGCTGCGCAGGAGATCGGTGGTTGGCGACATCACATGGCTGGCCCTGGCATCCCGCAGCATTTGCGCCACTCGGCTGTTTTCCTGGTAGGCCCGCCCGCCGCAGAGGGTCATGGCATCGTTGGTCACTTTCACTGCCGTCTCTCCGGCGTCCGCCTTACTGGCAAACAGATAGGGCAGGGCATCAGGGTCGCCCTGATCCGCAAGG
>JAJUGC010000084.1 GCA_029268325.1 Gammaproteobacteria bacterium
CACAGATCGACTATCCGGTTCCCCAGGATGGTCGTGGCGTTCCCATTTCTTCCTGGTTGTTTGTAAAGCATTGGTGGCAGGACCTGGTGGCCAAAGACCGGCACTTGGCTGCTCCAGGTTCAGCCTTCATGAAGCAGGCCTGGCTAAAAAATGGGCTCTTGGTGGGGGGGGCCGCGGTGTGCGTGTTGGCGGCTGTGGCTTTGCAGGTCCAGACCTACCGCCAAAGTGAATCAGCCCTGTCTCATCTTCTGCACCTGAGTGCCCGTGAAGCCGACCGGGCGGAGCAGGTCTCCCAAAGTGGCACGACGGCTGCGCTGCAGCACATCCAGACCTGGATCGAAGCCATGGCACAACTGGGGAACCGGCAAGGCTGGCTGGCTTGGCCTGGTCTGGCAGTGGCGGATGAAGTGACCGACAGCGTGACTGGTTATCGCCAGCGTTTGCATCGGGAAAGCCTGCTAGGGTATCTCCGCTCCGAGTTGGAGGCAGCATTGCAGTATGCCGATACCAGTGCGGACAGCCGGCTGCTCGCCCTGCGGGTGTACCTGATGTTGGGCGAGCCCCAGCGGCGTGATGAAGAGCTGATTGGCCAGTGGTTCAGTGAGCGGATGCGGGAGCGCTGGCACGGGGGCGATCGTTTCTCACCTGATTGGATCAAGGCTCGGGTTGCCGAGGCGCTGGCCTTGCATCCGGAGCCCCTGGTCGTCAACCAGGGGCTGGTAGCCGAGGTGCGAGAGCAGTTGAACCAGATGCCCTACGAACAGCAGCTCTATCTGCGCATCAAGCAATTGGCCCGCTATCAGGGGCTCAACGATTTCCGGTTTGTAACGGAGCTGGGCCAGGAGATTGCCGAGGTCTTTGAAGGGGGTAGTTTCACCATTCCCGGCTTATACAGCCTGGAAGGCTATATCCAGGTTTTCGTTCCGGAACTGGATCGGCTGCTAGAGGAATATGAGCAGGAGCACTGGGTATTGGGGAGCCGTTCCACCCAGCCCGCGGGGCAGGAGCTGAAGCGGATCCGCGCCGCCGTGGAGCAGGCCTATGCAGACGATTACGTGCGTTACTGGCAGGCGGCCCTGAATGAACTGCGCCTGATCCAGGTTAAGAATCTGGATCAGATGCTTGAGCTGCTCACAGAGTTGAGTGCGCCGGCCTCGCCCATTCGCAAGGTGCTGCAGGCCAGTTCCAACCAAACCAACTATTCCCTTTCTGTCTTGCGTCAGGAGTTGGCGGACAAGGCTGCCGTGGCTGCTACCATGGGAGGCACTGCTGCACGGCTCGCCAACCAGGCCAGGAAGCTGGACAAGCTCTTGGAAAGTTCGGGGCAGGATGTAGCCACTCCGGTCTATCTGGTGCAGATTCGCGAACGGTTTGCGGACTTGCAACGCATGGTGGCCTCTTCAGATGGACAGCGGCCGCCCTTGGATTCGGTATTGGTACGGCTGACAGATTTGCAGCAGTATCTCCTGCCGCTGACCGCCGGCAACCAACCAGAGGCAATCTACCAGGCCGTCATCAAACGGTTTGACCAAAGCGGTGCTGATGTCCTCGGACAGCTACGCCTCTCGGCGCGCCAGTATCCGGAGCCGCTGCGTTCCTGGATGTTGGATTTAACGGATCAAGTCTGGTCCATGTTGCTCCAGGATGTGCAGCAGCAAATCCAGATCGCCTATGCGGCCGACTTGCGGGCCTTTTACGAGCGCCATCTGGATCGTCGCTACCCCTTGTACAAGAACGCCGGGCAAGAAGTCAGCCTCGACCGGTTTGCGGAGTTTTTCAGGCCCCAGGGAGTGGAGCAAAGCTTCTTTGACAGCTACATCCGCCCCTTTATCCAGATGAATCGCCAGGGCTGGATGCCCCGTACCCTGGATGGGCGCAGCCTGGTCTTCAGTCGGGACATGCTGGCCCAATTCCAGCGGGCGCAACGAGTACGGGAAGGCCTGTTCGGGGGTAAGTCCGAGCTGCAGGTGAAGATGATGCTCCGGCCGGTTTACCTGGATGCCAACGTCAGCCGCTTTGAACTGCGCCTGGACGACCGGCGGCTGAGTTACCGCCACGGTCCGCAGCGTCCGATTTCTTTGGAATGGCCTGTGGAAAGCACGGCGCCGGGCCTGTCCATGTCTTTTGAAGACTACAACGGCCTGCTGACCAAGCGAACTTTCCAGGGGGCCTGGTCCCTGGTGCGTATGCTGGATCAGTTCAAGCTCGAGTCTGGACAGGAAGGCGGTCCTTACCAGCTGAGCTATGAGCTGGAGGGACGACGGGTGGTCTATAGCCTGCAGGGCGGTAGTGACTTGCAGACGCTGGTGAAGGGGGAGCTGCAGCGCTACCGGCTGGGCAGCTCTTTGGGAGGCTGACGGTGGATTCGGCGATTCAGACCCGGGCCTGGACTTCCGCAGGCATTTCCCATCCGGGACATCAGCGCCAGCGCAATGAAGATGCCTGGCTTGCCAGGCCGGAGGCGGGCCTTTGGCTGGTGGCAGATGGCCTGGGCGGCCATGACGATGGGCATGAGGCCAGCCAGGCCATTGTGGATGCACTGGCTTATGTGGAGGTGGAGGAGCTCGCTTACCTAAAGCCAGAAATCCAAGAAGCACAAGGGCAAGAAGATTGCACCAAGGCGCTGGCAGCTTATGTGGACCGGGTGAAGGATATCTTGTTTGGCGTAAACCGTCAGCTGCATGCCCGGGCAGCGGGGCGTGGGCAAGACTACTGTATCGCCAGCACTGTCACTGCATTGCTGTCGGTTGCTGATCGCTGTGCCTGTATTTGGGCCGGCGACAGTCGGCTGTATGTGTGGCGCCAGCAGCAGCTATTCCAGGTAACGCGGGATCATAACCTGGAGCAACAATGGTTGGCTGAGGGGCGTAGCCTGGAGCAAACGGGGACTCAGGCCCATGTGTTAACCCAGGCCATCGGGTTAGGGCCAGCCTTGCAACTGGAGGTGCGAACCTTCCAGGTGATGCCCGGGGACGTCTTGCTGCTGTGCAGTGATGGGGTGTATCGGGAGTTGAGCCTCGAGGAAATTGCCCGGTGGATGGAATTGGGGGATCCAGGAAAGATCGTGCGGGCCCTTTCTGATCAGGTGTTGAGAGGAGCCGCGCGGGATAATTTGACGGCGGTGGCTGTCCGGGTTGGAAACTAGGGGCCGGTTGGGAAAGGTTAGGGCAGGGATGTCGGTTAAACAGGAATTGCAGCCGCTCAACCCCGATAAGGCTCTGCTGGCCAGTTTGCAGGTCGGAGAGGGAGAGGGGGCTGAAAGCTTCGAGCCAAGCGCACCCGACCAGCTGGTGGGGCGTACGCTTAACCAGCGCTATGTGCTGGATGAGCTGGTAGGGTGCGGCGCTACAGCCTGGGTGTTCAAAGCCCGTGACCTGCGGAAGGTGGAGGTGTGTTCGGCACATCCCTATGTGGCCATCAAGGTATTGCGCCTGGATCTGCGGGGCATGCCGGAGGCCCGGGTTGGGCTGGAGCGGGAGGCTGCCCGCTCCCAGCAGCTGAACCATCCCGGCATCGTGTCGGTGTTTGACTTCGACCGGGATGGCGGACTGTTCTACCTGGTGATGGAGTGGATCAGTGGCCCAACCTTGGAAAACCATATCCGCAGCCTGTCATCCGCCGAAAGGCGCTCCCGGCAAACCCGCCGTTTGATCCGCAGGTTGCTGGAGGCGCTCTGCTATGCCCATGGCAAAGGGGTGGTGCATGCAGATTTCAAGCCGGCCAATGTGATGATTGATGAGTCCGGGTACCCCCGCATCCTGGATTTTGGGGTTGCCCGGATGAGCTATTCCTTGGCCCAAAGCCAGGGCTGGCAGACCGGATTTAACGGCTATACGCCCACTTATGCGACGGCGTCTCGCCTGAACGGCGGAGCTGTTTCGGTGGCAGACGACACCTATGCCCTGGCATGCGTGATTTATGAACTTTTGACCGGCCAGCATCCCTATGGCCGGCGTACGGCCATCGAGGCCGGTGAGGCAAAGCTTCGGCCACGCCGCCCTCGGGGGCTAGAGGGTAAAGCCTGGCGGGTATTGTCCAAAGCATTGGATGCGGCAACCGGGCCAAATGCCACTTTGGCGGAGCTGTCTGCGGTCTTTGCTGAACGGGAATCTGGCCTCCGGGCCCGGACCATGGGGTATACGGCTCTGGTCACGGCGCTATTGTCAGTCGCGTTGTTCAACTGGAGCACGTTGGAACGCTGGGGCATATACAGCGGGTATCAGCTGTCCGGGGATCGGGAGGCCTTGCTGGCCAGGCTTTCTGCAATGCCGTTGGCGGAGCGGGCAGCACTGTGGGAGCTGGGTGGTGCCTCGGTCATGGGCGAGTTGGACAGTCTGATCGCCCAATACCAGCAGGGTGAGGATTTTCATGTGCTGAGGCAGGCCCATGCCCAGGCCGCCGACTGGTTGCAAGCTGGGGTTCAGGATGAGGATCTGGCCGAGATGTTCCTTTGGATGGAACAGGAAATAGCCCGTACAGCCTATCGTGAATATCTGGTGCTGAACCGGGTGCTCACGCGCCAATGGCGAGATAAAGGAAACGGGCATTCAGCGCTGGAAACCGCCCACCGTCGCTTGCGTCTGTTGGATCCGTTGCAGCCGGCACTGGAGCAGGGGCTCTGGCGGTTGCAGCTGTATCAGGAGCTGGATCGGACACTAAAGCTGGGGCGGTGGAGTGAGAGCCTGGAGCTGGTGGAACAAGGATTGGGCCTGCTGGAAGGCGACAGCTACCTGGTTCAGGTGCGTTCGCTCTTGATCACGGCGGACAAGGCCTCCTTGGAGGCGGCAAGCTGGCCGGATCCGGACCCTATAGACACCTCAGCTGCCGCTGCCGAAATGTTGGCGGAGCTTATCCGCAACGGTTTTTTGGAAGAGGCTCGTAGCGAATACCGGTTTTGGGTTGGGCTTGAAGGGATCAACCCGGCTGCCTTTCTGGCCCAGGTGCGAGAGCAATATCAGAACCGGGTGCTGGCGGCTCCTGCCGTGCTGGCAGCGGAAGCCCAAGCTCGAGGGCAGCAGTTCTTTGCCGAGCTGGCAGCGGACAGTCTGGCGGTTCAGCAGAATATCCGGGCATTAAAAGCGGCTTCCCTGGAACTGGTGGATGTTCTGGAGCGGAATGCCGTCTATCGCTCAGCTTTGCAGGAGGTGAAGCTGCAACTGGACCGGCTGGCGGGCGATGCACAAAACCTGCGCCGGGGTGAGGATTATTTAAAGCAGCTATTGCAACGTCAAATGGCCTGGCATCAAGGGCAGCGAGTGGTCCTGGAGCGCTATCGGGCTGTTGCGCAGGCGTTGTTGCCCGAGGTGGACTGGCATCTGCCAGAGTCGTTCCCGGACTTTGACTGTCGGGATGTGGCGATCTCCGGGCAGCGGTTGGTCAATTTGTGTCGGGATCGAATCCTGCCAGGTCTGGTGGGGCCTGAGTTTGTGTTGGTGTCGGACTTGTCCCGACGCCGGGCTTTCTACATGAGTCGGCATGAGGTTACGGTGGGCGACTACAACCTGTATTGTCGATTGAGCCAGGAGTGCAAGCCCCGTGGCGAGCCGGAGGACCTGCCGTTAACCCAGGTGAGTTATCGTGACGCCCGCAATTATAGCCGCTGGCTGAGCCGGATCACTGGCCAGACATACCGCTTGCCGTTGCTGGAGGAATGGCAGCTGGCGGCAGAGCAGGGCGAGGCTGCTGAGGCCTGTCAAATGGCTGAGCCCCTGGCGCCTGCCCAGGATGGGATCCCGGATCGACTGGGACTTCTACACCTGGCCGGCAATGTACGGGAGTTTGTGATTAATGGGCGCCAGCTGCTCGTAAGGGGCGGCAATGTTTGGGAAGCGCAGCAAGCTTGCTCGACAACCCATGGGCGCGTCCATTATGGCCAGGCTGACCGTCAGACCGGGTTTCGACTAGTGCGAGAAGTAAACGCAGGAGGCTAGTGAAGCGGTTTCCGTATGGAGTGACGCTTCACAGGGCAAAAGGATTTGTCCGACTTCTCAATCGTAGTGGCGCTGCCGAAGGTTTCGGTGGCAAGGCGCTGATTGAAGGGTTGGTCAAGGGAGCCGCATGCGCGGCATTTATTTCAATAATCAAAAGGAATGGAATTAGTATGCCAACACCAGCTTATATGACGATTCGCGGTGAGAAGCAGGGTTTCATCACTGAAGGCAACTTCACTGAGCCTTCCGTTGGAAATATCTTCCAGGAAGGCCATGAGAATGAAATCCTGGTTGAAGCGTTCAAGCACAATATCGTGCTGCCCCGCGACCCGCAAAGCGGTCAGCCGACCGGACAGCGGGTTCACCAGCCGATCGTGATCACCAAAGTGTTCGACAAGTGTTCTCCGCTGCTGTATCAGGCCCTGACCAGCGGCGAGCGTCTGACCGAGTGTGAAATCAAGTGGTATCGCACTTCCGCTACTGGCACCCAGGAACACTACTTCACGATGAAGCTGGAAGATGCCATTATCGTTGACATCAAGGCTTATATGCCGAACTGCCAGGATCCTTCCCAGGCGCATTTCACGCATCTGGAAGATGTGTCTTTCACCTACCGCAAGATCAGCTGGACCCATGAGGTTTCCAGCACCTCGTCCTTCGACGACTGGCGTGTACTGAAAGCCTAATCCTGCCCTACAAGCCACCCGCTGCGGCGGGTGGCTTTCCCTCTTTTTGCTTCTTTTGGCGAAGCCCCTAAAGGCAAGCACTTCTGGGCATTTCTATTCGCCCGTCTTATCCATCTACGTTATTTATTCTGCTCCCTGGAAGTCTGGTCGGGAAGTTCTGGCAAGGCTCTTCAGTATCTCGCAACATGCAACATGCAACACGGCCGGCGTCTGAGGCCTCCGGGTGCTCTGCAGAAATCCCCCCTACCCCCTTTACGAAAGGAGGGGTGTCTCTGATTTGACAGTTGAGGGCCTGACCTCTCTCCCCAGGAGGAAGAGGGAATTGTTCGAGTGGCTGACGGCTTCACCGGAGTGGCTTGAAGCCTTGTACTTTACGCAGGCCGTTCAGTCGGAGGGGAGGGAGAAAGCGCTCAAAAGCACGCCTGCACTTCATTGATGGCTCTGGCATAGACGGTACCGTAGAAGGCCCGGTCCTCGCTGTTCATATCAATCACCCAGTCGCGCCATTGGCTGCTGCGGAATTGCTCTACGATTTGGCGTTCCGGAAAGGCGCTGATCACGCTGAGTTTGTCGGACAAATCCCACAGGCCCGGGCGGGCATACTGGCGATCCATAATCTGGTCAACAATACTGCGCCGATTGATGTGGTCGTGGTAGACCAGGGCAACCTGTTCCGGGCCTTCGATCAGGGTAAAGCTATGGCTGCCGCAGTGGCGGGGAAACTGGTAATGGCAAAGGCTCAGGGTGGGGCCTTCCACGGAAGTAGGGGCCAGGTTCAGGTTGCGGGGTTCGCAATGGATCTTTGCCGTTTGCATGATCCGGCTAATATGGCCCGCATGGCCATAGCGTAGAGCTGTCAGTTCATTCTCATCATAGCCGTCTGCGCTGTAGCGTTGCGGGGCCTGGGTAGGCCTGGGCGCAGGGCTGTCAACGGGAGGCGCCTGCCGGGGATTAACCGGAGTGATCTGTCCCAGGGGGCGGTATTGGCTATCGTCGAATCGACTGTTGTGGGTACAGGCCGCCAAGAGCAGACTGAGGCTGGAAACTACTGCCAAGAATTTCAGACAACGGTGCATGGGCGACTCCTTCGCCGGTACGGCTTTACTATCCTTACTGATGCCTGTTCTGGGGTTGCCAGGTTTACCGGAGATAGAACCAACCAAAGGAGGTCAATGTCCGGATCAGGCAGTCGAGAGGCGCAATTTTACCACAAGTTATCAGCTTCTGAAGCCCTGGCTGCTTTGCCTCCTTTTTCGCTCGGTATGGCAGGGGGTATACGCGACAAAAAGCTCCCATGGAGCCGCAGTC
>JAJUGC010000085.1 GCA_029268325.1 Gammaproteobacteria bacterium
AAGCGGTCTTCGAACAGGTCGGCATTAATCTCGCACAGCCGCTCACTCACTTGGGTCAGGGCATCGCCCCAGGCCCAGTCGGATTCTGCATTGGCGAACAGGGCATACACGCCCGGCTCGCCGGTTTTCTTGTGCTCCAGCAGCAGGTCCGTGACGCCGCCATAGGCGGATACCACGAAAATGCGCTGGTAAAGCTCGTCGCCCTGGCGGTTGCCCACCAGGATATTGTCACGCACTTGGCGATACTGGCTCATGCTGGTGCCGCCGATCTTTTCGACGGTGTGCTGAGTCTGGGTGTTCATTGGGGTTCTTCTCCTGAAGTTGTTGGCTTCCCTGGAATTGCGGTGCCTGTGGGGCCCATTGGCTAAAGTCGGTAGCGATGGCCGTTAAGGGTGCAATCTGCTGTCGTGCGGCGATGAACTCGGGCCGGGGGGCCAAGCCACAGAAGGGCTCCACCACCTGGTTGCTCATGGCGTTGTAGACAAAGAACAGGTTGCTGCGGGGCCAGGGAGAAATATTGCTGTTGGAGCCGTGCATGGTGTTGCAGTCGAACACAATCACGGAGCCGGGCCGGCCATAGGCGGGCACAATGCCGCCCTGTTCGACCAGGGTTCGGAGGGCGTCATCCGGGGGCACGCCCAGCTCCTGCTTCTTGAGGGACTGCTGGTAGTGGTTTTCCGGGGTCTCGCCCGGGCAGACCACGTAATGCCGGTGAGAGCCGGGCACCAGCATCAGGGCACCGTTGTGCTCGTTGTTTTCGGTCAGGGTGATAGAGATACTCAGGGCGCGCATGCGGGGCATGCCGTCTTCCACGTGCCAGGTTTCAAAATCCGAGTGCCAGTAGAACTCCCGGCCCCGAAAGCCCGGCTTGTAGTTCAGGCGGGTCTGGTGCAGGTACACCTCGTCGCCCAGGATATAGCGGGCCAGGTTCACCAGCCGTTGGTCGCCGGCCAGGCGGCGATAGAGTTCACTGATTGACTGGACTTTGAAAATGGAGCGGATCTCGCTACTGTCGGGTTCGGTAATGGTCTGTTCCAGGCCAGCCAGCTCCCGGCTGTCCCGCAGTCGCTGGGATTCTTGCTGTAGAACAGCAACCTCCGCAGGGGTGAATACATCTTCCAGAATGACAAATCCATTTTTTTCGTAGCTCTCGATCAGAGATCGGGCAACCGGCATGGGCGCGTCCGGGCGACTGTAGATTACCGGATCCAGGCGCTCCATCAGTCGCGCAGGCTGCCCATTCCGCGATGGGTACAGGTCTTGCGTTGTGCTCATGATGGTTCCTGTGATGTTTCTTGCTGGTGAGTGATGATCTGCCGAGTTCATTTTTCCTCGTATATTCCCCCCTTTCTTAAAGGGGGGAGGGGGGATTTCGGCAGGCACGTACAAAGTACCTGCAAGTACGGAGTTGCCCGCAGGAAATCCCCCTTAGTCCCCCTTTACGAAAGGGGGAAGTAAAAGTGCTTTCTGAGAGTTCGGTGCTTACGGCAACTCAGCCGTTAACCACCTCTGCTTCTAATGGGTAAACCCCATTCTCGTCATGCACTTCCTTGCCATTCAGCGGCGGGTTGAACACGCAGGCGAGGATCATGTCTTCGCTGCCGCCCCGCAGTAGGTGTTTGTCGTGTTGGTCCAATACATACAGGGTGCCGGGGCGGATCTGGTAGACCTTGCCGTCGTCGCAGGTTTCCACTTCGCCGTTGCCGCTGATGCAGTACACGGCTTCCAGGTGGTTCTGGTAGTGGATGGGGGTTTCGGTGTTTTTGTAGATGGTGGTGATGTGGAACGAAAAGCCCATGTTGTCGTTCTTCAGAAGCATCCGGGTGCTTTCCCAGGTTTTGGTGACTACGCGACGCTCGGAGTTTTGGGCTTCTTCCAGGGTTCTGACGATCATGTGTACTCCTATGAATTCGTGATGTATGGGGTTCTGGGCCAAGGGGAGCAGGGCAGACACGGGGGCCTGCCCCTGCAGCTCCCTTGGCTCGGGGCGGTTCAGGTATCAGGACGCAGCCTGGACCTTGTCGCTCTCCAGCACTTCGGCGATGGACCTTTCGATAATGTCCAGGCCGCGCTTGAGCTCTTCTTCCGGGGTGATCAGGGGCGCCAGGATCTTGACCACCTGGCCTTCCGCGCCGCTGGTTTCAATGATCAGGCCATGCTCGAAGCACTTGGTGGTGATGGCATCGGCCAGCTCACCGTTTTTGCATTCCAGGCCACGCATCATGCCGCGCCCTTTGGGGCGGAACATGCCGGCGGGGTATTTGCTGGCGATACGCTTCAGGTTCTGGGCCAGCATTTCGCCCTTGTGCCGGACTTCCTGGGCAAAGCTGTCGTCCTTCCAGAAGGTTTCCAGGGCGGCCCGTGCCGTGACAAAGGCGTGGTTGTTGCCGCGGAAGGTGCCGTTGTGCTCGCCCGGTTTCCAGATATCCAGTTCCTTGCGGAACAGGGTCAGGGCAAAGGGCAGGCCGAAGCCGCTGAGGGATTTGGACAGGGTGACGATGTCGGGCTGGATGCCGGCTTCCTCAAAGCTGAAGAAGTGCCCGGTGCGGCCGCAGCCGGCCTGGATGTCGTCGATGATCAGCAGTACATCGTGCTTGCGGCAGACCTTCTGCAGGTTGCGCAGCCATTCGGCCGTGGCCACGTTGAGCCCGCCTTCACCCTGTACCGTCTCCACGATGACCGCGGCCGGGAAGTCGCTGCCGCCACTGTTGTCGGAGAGCATCTTGTCGAGGTACTTGGTGGTGTCGGTGTCCTTGCCCATGTAGCCGTCAAAGGGAACGTGGGTGACCCCCTGCAGGTTGATGCCGGCGCCTTCCCGGTAGAACCGGTTGGCGGTGGCGGCCCCCGCGCCCAGGGTGACGCCATGGAAGCCGTTGCTGAAGGCAATGATCTGGGAGCGGCCGGTGACCTTGCGGGCAATTTTCAGGGCCGCTTCCACGCAGTTGGTGCCGGTCGGCCCGGTGAACTGGGCCACGTAGTCTTCCATGCCCCGGGGAATCAGGATGTAGTCCCGCAGGGCTTGCAGGAATCCGGCCTTGGCTTGGGTGTGCATGTCCAGGCCATGGGCGATGCCGTCTTCTTCGATGTGGGCCAGCAGCGCTTTCTTCAGGATCGGATTGTTATGGCCATAGTTGAGGGTGCCGGCACCGGCGAGAAAGTCCAGATAGCGATTGCCCTTGTTGTCATACAGGTAGCAGCCTTGGGCGCGGTGGAAAACCACCGGAAAGGAGCGGGCGTAGCTGCGAACTTCTGATTCTGCTTCCTTAAAAATATTCATTGTTAGTCTCCTTGTTGTGGGGTCGGGGCAGCTTGGGGTGAGACCGGAGCGATGGTGAGCAAGATCTCCGAATCATGCTGGCCGCCAAAATGGGTGTCTTGTTCGTATTCGAGCTGTTGTTCGATCTTTGCGCCAAGATCCCGCGCCAGGGAGCGGAACATGGCCCAGGACGCTTCGTTGCCGGGGGTGATGGTGGTCTTCAGGCGCTTGACCTGGGAGCAGGTATCGCGGGCGAGGATGTGGCGAATCATGCGCTTGCCCAGGCCAAGGCCGCGGGCATCGGCATGGACTGCCACCTGCCAGATAAACAGGGTGTCGGGTTCTTGAGGGATAAGATAGCCCGAAACGAAACCGGCAAGCTTGCCGTTGAGCTCCGCTGCCACAGAGGTGTCTGCGAAGTGGTGGCATTGCAGGAGGTTGCAGTAAACGGAGTTGGGGTCGAGTGGCGGGCAGGCAGCGATGAGTTGGTGAAGTGGGTAACCGTCGGCTTTAGTTGGTTTGCGAAGCTGGGGGAGGGGGTTGTGGGGTGATTCAGGTGGTGTCGGTAAATCTAGTGTTTCAGTATCCATGATCAGGTCTTGGTTGCGATTTTTATTTAGACTACTAAATAAAAAATAGTGCTTCAACCGCGTATTTTTGAATGTTTGCGCTACTTCTAGGGTCTTTGGCTGCTAAAAAATATTTAGATCTATTACTAACTAACTGAGTTCCCTGGAAAAAGTGATGAGTTGGCGTGTGTGTCCATTCAAGCGTGAGGGAAGGAGTATTATTTTTTTGTGAAGAATTGTTCGTTTTCTGAGCGAGGATGGATATAATCCCCGCGCTCAAGTGCAGTGGCCGGTTTTGGGGTTGCTTGCGAGAGAACAAAGGAACAGTCGCCGGCTACCCCTGGTAGCGTTGCCTGGTTGTCGCTTCCCAAGAAGGATCGGGAGGCAGGAAGGATGAATGGTGCAAGAACGCTTTGAGTTGAAAGTGCCGGTTTCCGAACTGGAAATCGGAATGCATGTGGTTCGGTTGGACCGCCCCTGGTTGGAAACCAATTTCTTACTGCAAGGGTTCGTGATCCGAACCAATGAGGAGCTTCAGGCCCTGCAGGCCCAGTGCGAATACGTGTATATCGAAAACAGGGCCACTCCCGCTCCATCTCCAAAGGCTGCCCGGTCGCCTGAAAAAGCGCAGCCGGCCCAGGTCAGGATCAAGGCCTCCCGCCCCAAAGTTTCACGCCCTTCCAAGGCTGAAACCCGACAGCGCCCCGTCAATCGCCAGCGGTACGGCAAAACCCGCTCCACAGAAGAAGAGATGCCCGCCGCCATACAGGCCTATGAGCAGGCCCGGCAACTGGCCCACCAGTTGATGGATGATGTGCGCTTGGGAACCATGCTGGACATAAACCAGGCGCGCCAGGTGGTGGCGCAGTGTGTGGAGAGTGTACTGCGCAATCAGGATGCCTTGCTCTGGCTCACCCAAATCAAGGAGAAGGATGCCTACACTGCCGAGCACTGTATGAACGTGGCGATTCTGACCGCGGCCTTTGCCAAGCATTTGGGACTGCCGGAGCCGGAAATTGAAACCATTACCCTGGCAGGCCTGCTGCACGATGTGGGCAAGGCCAAGGTGCCCTTGGAAATCCTGAACAAGCCAGGGCCTTTGACTCCGGATGAACTCAAGGTGATCCAGCAGCACCCGGTGTACGGGCGGGAGCTGTTGCTTAAAACCGCCAGTTGGATCCCCACTGTTGTGGAGTCGGCCTATTTCCACCATGAACGGCCCTCGGGGGGTGGCTATCCGGAAGGTCTGCGCCAGGATGAAATCCCGTACTGTGCCCGGATCGTTGCCATTACCGACGCCTATGACGCCATGACCAGCTCCCGCTGCTATGCCCGCAGCCGCTCTTCCCGGGAGGCGCTGGATATCATCTACAAGGGGCGGGGCTGCCAGTTCAATGCGGATCTTGCCCTGGAGTTCATTCACTGTATCGGGATCTATCCGCCCGGGGCGATTGTGGAGCTGAGCTCGGGAGAGGTGGGCATTGTGGTGGGCAGCTCTGACCTCAAGAAACTGCGTCCACGGATTTTGCTGCTGCGGGATGAGATGAAACGGCCTCGTCCGGAGCGGGTGGTGGATCTGATGCAGATGGACTTGGATCCCAGCGGCCAGCCCTATAACCTGGTTCGCGAGTGGCCAAACGGCAGCTTCGGCATCGAGTTGAGGGATTATCTGGAAAAGTGGCTGTCTTTGACGGACTCCTCTCCCGCGGCGCAAAGCAGCTAGGCCATTCTCCGGGCAACCCGGGGGCTTTGGCGTAAACGGTCAATTTATTGCTTCTTTTTCCCTCCAGCCTCTGGTGCGCGGTTGCACAAATCGCGCCCTCTTCTATCATTGTTTGCGAATAACCATTAATTTCGTGTGTCTTTTGGGGCGGGTGCCTTCCTGTCCGTTTGCAATGACCGGGAGAGCGATAAACCGATGCAACAGGCCGACCGGCCGATGGGGCCACACCCTGGCTTTTCCTTGATTCATCAACTGTTCACTCACCGGGATACCCGCCCGGGAGCCATTGCAGCATTACTGGGGCTGGTCGCATTTGCGGTTCTCGCTTGGGGGCCCAGGCCTTGGGTCAGTGCTCCGGGTCAGTTTCTATACCTGCATTCGATCACCGAAATCATTGTGGTGGCCATGGCCGGGGTCGCCTTTGCTACCGGCTGGCACATGCACGAGCAAAAGCGCACCGTCGCCTCCCTGGTGGTGGCCTGTGGGGCCTTGGCCATCGGCTTGTTGGATCTTGCCCATTTGATGTCCTACCAGGGCATGCCGGACTTTGTTACGCCGAACTCACCCCACAAGGCTATTGTGTTCTGGCTGGCGGCCCGGCTGGTGGCGGCACTGATGTTCCTGGGCTATGTGATGATCCCTCCGGTGAAGACGTCGCGGCTGCGGGGCTGGTTGCTGTTTGCCAATCTGGCCTTTGTGGTGGGGGTGACCAGCGTGACCCTGGTGTGGCCCCAGTGGTTGCCGGTTACCTTTATCGACGGCCAGGGAGTGACCCCTTTCAAGGTGGCGATGGAAGGCGTGGTCATTGCCTTGCATGGCATCACCTTGCTGCTGTTGTTCCGGGGCCGCCATCAGTTGCAGGACAAGCACGCCCGCTTGCTGGCGATGGCGGTGCTGCTGTCCATTGTCACGGAGCTGTTCTTTACCACCTATATCCATGTGACAGACCTGGCCAATGGCTTGGGGCATCTTTACAAGGTGGTGGCCTACCTTTACCTGTACCGGATCGTGTACCTGGAAAACGTGCG
Organism: Gammaproteobacteria bacterium; assembly: GCA_029268325.1. Lineage (GTDB taxonomy): Bacteria > Pseudomonadota > Gammaproteobacteria > Pseudomonadales > Oleiphilaceae > JAEZAA01. Next base: position 6,577 of record JAJUGC010000085.1, read on the forward strand.
TATGCCCTTTCAGAGCCTGCGCCAGGCCCAGCGGGAAATCACGGAAAGCGCCCACCGCTATCAACAGCTTTTACGCTCAGCGCCCGATGGCATCCTGGTCACCGACGAGCAGGGCAGGATTTGCCTGGTCAATGACAAAGTGGAGGAAATGCTGGGGTATTCCCGTGAGGAATTGATCGGCCAGCAGATTGAGATACTAGTGCCAGAGTCGGTGCGGGAGAAGCACCGTAACATGCGCCAGAAATATGTAGCCGCGCCGAAGGGGCGCCCCATGTCGGCCCTGCCGCACCTGGAGGCGGTGTGCAAGGATGGCAGCCGGCTGCCGGTGGATATCAGCCTGAATGCCTGCCAGTTGGAACAGGGCTACCAGGTGATTGCCTTTATCCGGGATGTCACGGCCTGGCGTGACATGGAGGCAGAGCTTCGGCATTTGGCCACCCACGATGTGCTGACCGGCCTGCCGAACCGGGCGCTGTTCAGTAGCCGGCTGGAGCAGGAAGTGGCCCAGGCCCGGCGCCACCAAAAGCGGCTGGCGCTGATGTTGCTGGATTTGGATAACTTCAAGCAGGTCAACGACAGCCTGGGGCATCAGCAAGGGGATCAGATGCTGATCCTGACGGCCGAACGCCTGAAGGCCTGTATGCGCCAAACGGATCTGGTCGCCCGGCTTGGGGGTGATGAGTTTGCGGTCATCCTGACGGACGTGAAGACGGTTGAGGATTTAAGCGCCATTGCCGAGAAAATCCTCAAAGCCCTGGCGCCGGCCTATCGCTTGGGGGAGCAGGAGGTTTCCGGCGGTGGCAGTCTGGGTATCAGCCTGTTTCCGGATGACGGCGAAACAGTGGAAGAGCTGATGGCCAATGCGGATGCCGCCATGTATCACGCCAAGTCGGAAGGGCGTAACTGTTTCCGCTTCTACACGGCGGAACTGAACCGGCAAACCCAGGAGAACCTGCTGATCCAGTCGCGGCTGCGGCTGGCCTTGGAGCAAGGTGGTTTGGAACTGCATTACCAGCCCCAGGTGGATTCGAAGACCGGCGAAATCCCCGGCGTGGAGGCCTTGCTGCGCTGGCATGACCCGGAACTGGGTTTTGTGAGCCCGGCTCGCTTTGTGCCCCTGGCGGAAGCCGCAGGCCTGATCCAGGCCTTGGGAGATTGGGTGCTGCAACAAGCCTGCCGCCAAATCCGCGACTGGCTTGAGAAGGGCATTCCCACCCGGATTGCGGTCAACCTGTCCGCCCGGCAGTTTCGTCAGCGGGAGTTGGTGCAGCGGGTGCGGGATCTATTGGAGGAGCACCAGGTTCCGGCTCATTTGCTGGAACTGGAAGTGACCGAAAGC
>JAJUGC010000086.1 GCA_029268325.1 Gammaproteobacteria bacterium
ATAAAATTACCGACCACTCCCGTTCAGGGGTGTACTCCACCGGTACGTAGACTTGGTACCGGTATGTCGTGTCGCGAAGCTGAAGTGTACGCTCCAAAAAACCTGTTTGAGCCATAGCGCCACCTGTCAGATGGTTCGGTAAGAAGTGGGCGGTATATACAAAAGGTTGGCCTGTATATACGGGAAGTTGGGTTTATCTGTAGAGTAATATGGTGGTGTAATCCCTATCAGAGCACAAACCACCGACTCAGTATCCAACACTTTCCAGCTCCAGCCCTGCCATTCTCGGGAGTTCAGTGTCTGTCTCAAAGGAAGGCTCCCGCGCCTCTTTCAGTCCCTGCACAAAGGCCTTGAATGCCCGTGACTGCTCATACAGTTGCCTCAGGCTATCCGTGATCGCAAACTCGCCGGAAGTTCTCTCTACATCATGGCTCAGCCCGCAGTCGAACAAGAGCCGGTTCCAGATTCGGTTGGCCTGATCCAGCCGTAACGCCCTTTCGAAATCCAGTGCCAATCGACGTACTTCTTCATCCGCCAGTTTGCCAGGTGAGCGGCCCTGGCTACACCACTTCAAATACAGGATACAAGCACGGTTGTAATACATAGTTGCGCTCACCGAAGCCTCTCCCCGGCGGTCTACCTTGTCTTCCACCAGCCGGATGCCCTCGTTTAAGTCCTGCAAGGCTTGCTCAAAGGTGACATGCTCCTGACCTTCCTGGCGATTCTGCTCCTGAGCCATTAACGCCTTACAGTAACCCAGGAGCGCCAGGATTCGCGCTCTGCCAGGAGTCAGCGCCAAGGCTTGCTCCAGACTGGCCTTGGCCTCACTGAAGTACTGCTGCTCAAGCTTTTGGATGGCCTCTTGCAATAACAGGCTGGAACGGGACTCCCGCAACTCCCCTTCCAATATCTGCAAATCCTGCTGTAACTGCCCCAGTTGCCGCTTCCACTGTACAAAACTGGACGCGGTTGCCACCCTCAGTAGCCTGAGCCCCAAATAGCCGCCTAACACCGAGGTTGCGATCAAATACAGCCAAGCGTTAAAGAGTTCGCCTCCTCCTGTTGCGATGGAGCCCTGGAAAATAGGTGTCACAAAGTCCCCCACCAAGCGGGTCAGTACCGCCAGCAGGAGAATCCCGCCCACGGCCCCATAAAGGCAGTCGCCGAGAACTCCCAGGTGAAAGGAAGCAGGTTCTCCATCAGTTGATGGGGCTTGGCGCCCCGGCCAGGAAATACGGGGCAAGCCGACTCTTTCAGAAGCGGGCTGCTGCAAGTGGTACAGCATTCCACCAAGCGCTCCGAAAAGCAGTGCCACCATGAATGTCGTAAAAATGAGCATGTCTGTTTCCCTACCTCCAAGGTTGAAGTAAAAGCCCTCACCCAGGCTCAGGCTTACATGGTCCTGGCTGATCTTCTGTCTTCCAGCTCATTTGTTTCTGAATAGCTCCTGTCTATCTTATAGATAAGAGACAAAGGCTCACGAACTGTTGCGGCTTTGCCACACATGACGCACAAAGGTAATCCGGCGATCCGTCTCGGTGTTGTGATCTCGGCCTACAAGTCCTGAGTAAATGGCGAGGTGTTCAAGATGCCCAATCTGGCACTAAGATAGGTTTAGGCTGATGGGAGGAGGAACCAGCGAATGGGAACTGTAACGCAATTTCCGACCGCCAATGCGCCGGAGGAAGTGAGCCTGAGAATCGCATTGCATGAACTGGGTGAAGGCTGCGGCATCGATTTAACTCCTGAAATGCCCCAGATCAAGCCTCATGTCCCGGCTTTAAAAGCGCTTTTAAAAGCATATAGTGAAGGTTTTACCGTTACGATCAATAATCTTGAGGAGTATCAGGTGGAAGACGTGCGCTGTGCTATCGACGAAGCTCGTCGCCACCTTTTTGCTGAGACGTTTTTCAATGTGCTCTGTGAGGCAGGCGTCATAGTCCGCAAGTAAGGCTGTCATAGGACAGCTAGTAAATCTGCATAGTGCCCTCAAGAGTAAGTACCCACTTGACCTGTGGCTATTAACGAGCATGGGATGGGATAGAGTGGCCGTTGAATGTAATTTTTTATCAAAAACAGTAAAAATTTTACATTCTTGGTTTGAAGCTGCCCTAGAACCCGTCTATGTTTGAAAAATGGTGATTTACAGACCTGTTGTTATATCGCCTGTTGTCATATTGATAGTGGTAATACGGAGATTTCATGAACAAATCTGAATTGATCGCAGCCGTCGCGGAAAAAACGGGACTCACAAAGGCCGCTGCAGAGCGGGTCATCCAGGGCTTCACTTCATCCGTGCAGGATGCGCTGGCAAAAGGTGAAGATGTCAGCCTGATCGGCTTTGGCACCTTTACTGTGCGTACCCGTGCAGCTCGTACCGGGCGCAACCCCCAAACGGGCAAGGAAATCACAATCCCCGCTTCCAAGATCCCTGCCTTCAAAGCAGGCAAAGGTCTCAAGGACGCTGTTGCCAAGTAATACCCGGGGCCCGGCGGTGGCGTAACACTCCGGGCCCTTTTTCCCAGCTCTGCTCACTTCGACTTTTTCCGCCCTTTACTGGCTTTTGCCCCTGTGATTTCTTTAGGCTTTTCTTCTGACCTCAGCACTGCTCCTGCTTGTTAGCCGCCTGGCACGGTGAGCCGCCGCTCCGCCAGTTTCCGCTTAAAGCCCTGGATATCCTCCTCCACCAATCGGGCAAACAACGGGTTCAGCACTCTGGCGATGGTAGTACCCGCCACGCCTGCCGGTGGACGGTAATGAATGCACAGATAAAGGTCTGTCTGCTCCGGCGTGGGCCCCTGCCGGAACAGGATTTCGCCCCCGTTGTTCACCAAAGCCTCAGGCACTGATTGCCAGGCCAGCTTCTCACCCGGCCGATCCTCCGTAATACTGGCATCCCAAGAGAGACTGCCCATATTGCCAGGCATACGGATTATCCAGTGGGAATGAAGCTCATCCAGAGGGCGGACCTGCTTGATGTGATCAAACAGAAGGGGAAGGTTTTCCAATTGGCGCCAATAGGCATAGACCTCATCCCTTGGTTTGTTGATGAGGAGCTGGGTCTCAATCACAATGGGCTCGATTCCGGTCGCAGGCAAGGTGCTGTCCCGCCCCACCGCGGCACTTACCGGGCAGTAGCCGCTAACTCCCCGGTAGATCAAACCACCGGATGCCGCCAGCAAGCCAAGGCGTGCCACCCGGCTGCGGCCACGACCGAGCAACAGGAGCGCTCCGCCAGCCAATAACGACAAGATCCGTTCCCCTCGCCCCACATTGATCTTGCGCCGCTCTGCTACGACACTGGGTTCTGGCAAATAAATATCCGGAGATGGTTTGTGATAGGAGTCCACCAGAGCCTCTTCCGGTTCCCTTGGAGCTCCCCAGTCTGAGGTCTGGTGACTGGAGGTAGATCGGGTCTTATAGGTGCTGCCGGTTTCCATTTGCGACACTCCTTTGGCCGTCAACTGAGCTCGCCACGGCAATTGTCATCGCCGCACCAGAGATTTTCCTATTCTAAAGTGGCCCGTGAAAAAGCCCTTCCAGCCTGCACCTGGACTCAACGGCCAAGACAGGAACGTTCACAACTAGTTGCCGCACATTTGTAGGCCATGGGAAATGGGGGCAGGAGGAGTGGGTTTCTCTAGGGCAGCGACCAACAACCGGTAAATATCCAGCATGCGCCTCAGCTCTTCCTGGTTCGTCCGGGAGAGCTTGAGCAAGGCATATACCCGCGCCCCCTCGAAACGAACCCGGGCCTGGCGGGCCGTTGCGAGGGCCTCGGCAATGGCGAGCACTTCTTCCCCTCCAGGAAGCTCCACCCATTCCCTCACCTGCCCCTGCTGTTCGTGGCGATGCACCCGTAATCCCCAGCGCTGCCAAAGCCTTTGGTCTGCGTAGAACTCCAGCATCCGTAGGTAAATCCAGCGGTCACCAAAGTATTGAGCTCGCAACAACGGCTGGATTCCTTCTTCGCTCAGGCGCAGAACCAGCCGCAAATCATTGGCCTTAAGCTCCCCGGCCGGCTCCAGATAGGTTACCGGGGCGGATCGGTATGGATCCAATGAGTGGCGGATTTCCACTTCCAGCAGTCGCTCCGCCAATGGCACTCCATAGTCGGCGAACTGGGTAGACAGCTGGCGAATGGCCGACAGCTTTTCTGCGCTAATCGTCTGGCTATTGCTCAGCTGATACAGGAGGCGTCCGAACTCGATGCGTGCATCCATCACCCAAGTAGCGGAACAGGGAACCAGGGGTTCAGGCTGGAAGGCATTAACCCGCTCCTGCAGCGCCCGGGGGACAATAGGCGCCACCGGCGCAAACTTACCCCCGAGCCGTTGGCTGGCATAATAGTAATAGGTTTCGCCAGTCTGGAACCGGACCCGATAGATCTCCGTATCTCCCCTCACCTCTATTGGGGCCTCATCCACAAAATGGCCCTGCATGCCTTTATAGAGTCCGTACGGAAGCCGCCAGTCGCAGGGCTCAGGGGTTGGACAAAAACCGGTATAGCCAAACCGCCGCAACAACTCCGGCAACTCCACAAACACGAACTCTTCTCCTACCACCGGCACAGCCGTTTCCACCTCGGCATCCAGGTCGCCCATGGGCTCGGCCTGCCGAGGGCCGCCTGACGTTCCGCAGCCGGCCAACAACGCCAAAACCATCAACAATGGGCACAATCTCTTTATGATACTCATGGATAACTGCTGGAGCCTTAACCAGGGCAAGTATTGAAGTCGACTTTCCGGAAACCCATTTTAGAACAGATCCGTCCGGGTTATAGCACTGGAGCTGGCCCCGAGGAGAGAAGCCTGGAGGCCACCTAGGCTGGTCAATCCCCCGTAAAGGCTGCTATGCCCTGTCCAGATAAACCACCCTGGCGGGAATACCGTTCATGGCAAAGAATTCCAGCCAGCGCCTCTGGTGATCCTGTAGCCGATCACCCGGGCCTTTAATCTCTACCAGTTCATAACCCTCATCCGGCCCAAACAGGATCAGATCCGGAAAGCCGGAGCAGTGATTGCGTAGATCCTTTAGCATGCGCCTGAAAATCAGCTCAAAATGCACCGCCGGGATCTGCTGTAACGCGCGTTCGATCAAAGGTTGGGATAAGACTGCCCAGTGCACAAAGGGATTCAGTCGCCCCTGTTTTGCTTGCCATGTGCGCAGTATGGCCTCATGCCAGGCATCTCCCCGCATCAGTTGCTCCAGCTTATCCTCCAGGAGAGCCTGTCGCTTGTCACGGAACTCCGGCGCGTACAAATCCTTAGGGCCCCGCTGAAAGGGGTGGTAGAACGCGTCCGGTACCGGCGCGAAGATCACATCCCAAAAGTACAGGCCAAACACCCCATTAAAGAGCCAGTTTTCCACATAGTAGCCTTGCGCCAGCCCGTCTTGGGTCAACAGTTCCAGACCTAAAAGTTCAACGGCTGCCAAGGCGTTTGGTTCAAAGGGTACTCTTTCCTCCTGGATCACGGCCTTGGGCCTGGGCGGTACCGGGCGCTTTAACTTTTTCAGGCAACGTTCCCCTATACGTGTTGCGGCTGTTTCTTCCTGTTCATTCCAGGGATCCCGGAGCATCTGCTCGCATTCCCGCAACGCCTCCTCATAGGCTTCGTCTTTATAGAGAATCCTGGCGATCCGTTCCCGGGAAGGCGGATAGTTCGCAGCCCGATAGAGCTTTAAGGCGACCTCATGGCGCCCCTCTCGCTCCCGATACCGGGCCAATTCATTCAGGGCCTTGGACCAGACTCTTTGGGCAGCAGGAAAAGAGTGGTCAGGGGGCGCGACTTTCTCCAAAGCTTCCAATGCCAAAGGATCCTGCTCCATGGCTTCCCAAACCGCCTGCCGAAACCCAATGGCCTCATGGAGGGCGTCCAGCTCCTGGCGGGAGCGAAACGCCTTGGCCGAGCCGTCCAGGGCATAGTCCTCATAATTGAACACGCCCAGTTCCGCCAGGACGAACTCACTCAAGTCCTGGTAGGTGTTGCCAAAATACAGGAGCTGATAGATCTCCAATACCTCGGCTTTGGCGACCTGCAGAAGGAGGATCTCCTCCCCTATGACCTCCGAGGGGGGCAGAATGTCTGCCTCCTTATCAGCCCTTGGAGACTGGATACGGGAACAAACGTCTTCAATGAATTGAGCCTTGCGCAATCCCCTGGGGACACCTGGAAAGCGGCTCCTGAGTTCCTCAAGGCTGAGCATATTCAAGGACCAGCCCAGCGGGACTTCAGGATCGATCTCAATAAAGCCCCCATCCGCCAGGCTATCCAAGGCGCCCTTTAAGTCTTCAATCTCCCCATAGGACAACTTGTCCACCCGAAATAGCGGCCCCTTGCGGGAAACCAGGCGCACATAAAGGCACTGGGCGTTGTAGGGCAGCTGAAGGAAGTCATGCCGGAAGCCTTGCTCTTCGTCGCTCAGGATTCCATGATAACGGCGATGCACATCGTTAATCAGCGCTACGAAGTTGTCCAGGTAGTAAGTGGGACTGATCTCAACTGCGGAGGAAATATCCAGATTATCCATCTCGTACCTGACACTCCAGAAAGCCGGGCTAGCACCTCTATTGTGGTCAACCAAGGGCAGACTGCCCCCAGTAAACCCTGTTGTTCCTTGGCTAGGCTTCAGCCGTATCGGCCCATGCGCATCCTCCATTCACTGATTTAAGGGAGCGTCAGGAACTATGACCAAAACCATTACTTCACTGTCATCCCTGGTTTTCAGCATCGTGCTCTTGGTCAGTGGCAACACGCTATTGATGACCTTACTGGGCGTTCGCATGACGCTGGCCGAAATCGACACCCAACTGATCGGCTGGGTACTGGTGTGCTACTCCCTCGGCTTTGTCCTGGGTTCACTGTATTGCCCCCGAATTGTGACACGGGTCGGGCATATTCGCAGCTTTGCGGTGTTTTGCGCCCTGATGAGCATGGTGGCTATCCTGCACCCACTGCATCTCAACCTTTTCAGCTGGGCCTTTCTCCGCTTTATGGCCGGTGTGTCCATGGCGGGCCTACTCCTGGTGGTGGAAAGCTGGTTTAGCACCCGGGCGACCAACGACAACCGTGGAGCTCTTTTTGCCACCTACCAAGTGGTGTTCTATTTGGCCTCGGCTGGTGGCCAGCTACTGCTTAGCTTCGCCAGCCCCTCCGGTACTTTGCTGTTTAGCGTGGCCTCCTTGCTGCTCACCTTTGCCCTGGTTCCCCTCGCCCTGACCCGTTTGGAAGCCCCTTCCATCGAACAGGTTGAGCGCCTGGGCCTACGGGAATTGATGGGAATCTCGTCCTTGGGGCTGATCGCTGCCACCCTCTGCGGCGTGGTCATCAGCGCCTTCAACAACATCGGTCCGGTCTATGGCAGCCTGATCAATCTGGACTTCAACCAGATCGCCTTTTTCATGGCCACCACCGTCGTGGCCGCTATGTTCTTTGCCTGGCCCCTTGGGCGCCTGTCCGATCTTTTTGACCGCCGTAAAGTCTTACTGAGCCTTTCAACAGTGGCCGGGCTCACCAGCTTGGTTGCCGCCTTCTGGGGGCATGCCCAAATACTGGCCTTGTTCGTCAGCGCAGAAATTTCCATTGGGATCGCCGCTTCCCTCTATCCCGTGGCAGTCGCCCTGGTTAACGACCGGCTCCACAGCAACCATATCGTACCCGCCAGCGCCACCTTGCTGCTTTGTTTCGGCATTGGCAGCTGTATCGGGCCGATTCTGGGCTCATCCATGATCGCCATGCTTGGGCCGTCCGGGCTGTTTATCGGCACCAGTGGTTGCCTGCTGTTTCTCTCCGCCTATACCTATTGGTATATCCAGAACAGCAAACGTATCCCCGTGGAAGCCCAGGAGACTTTCGTCACCACCCTGCCCGCGTCCACGCAGGTGCTGATGGAACTCGACCCCCGTAACGAA
>JAJUGC010000087.1 GCA_029268325.1 Gammaproteobacteria bacterium
AAACCTATTTCGACCTGCGTAAAAGCCTGGTGATGGAAATCGACTGGCTGACCAAACGCAGCCGGATCAGTGTGCGCAATCCCCATGAAATCCTGGAAGGCATCATTGGTATCGACCAGCAGGATTTCTACCGCAATGCAGGTATCCAATACGTGCCGGGAGAGTCGGGGCAGTTTATCAGTGCACGCCAATGCCTGGCGTTGGTGGATCAGGCAATACGGGCGCTCAAGATGCCTTATCTGGGGCTGGCCATGGGCAACCTTATGACCATTTCCCACCATGGTATGGCGGGAGTGGCAGCCGTAACCCAACCAACCTTGCGGGAGTGCCTGGAGTGCGTCTGCCGCTTCTGCATGGAGTTGTTTCCGCCCCTGGAAATGAGCCTGCGGATGGAGGGCGCGAAAGGGATGTTCATTATTGGCGAGAATGTCTCCCTGGCGCCCTATACCCATTTTTTCTATGAGCTGAACCTGGTCAGTTTTTACAATATCTTCCTGCACCTGGTGGGCGGCGAGATCCAGCCGGAACGAGTTGACTTCAGCTATCCAGAGCCCGCTTGGGGCTATATCTATCGCCGCTATTTCCGTTGCCCGGTCTACTTTAACCAGCCTGAAACCCGGATTGTCGCCGATGCGGCCCTGGCCAATTACGAACTCCCGTTGGCTAACCGCCTGATGGCGATGAATGCAGAAAAAACCTTGTTCGAGAATATTCCTACCAAGGCCATTCGTTTATTGCCCTTACGCTTGCGCCGACTCCTGTTGCGCTATTATGGCGCTTTCCCGTCCTTGGAGACCGCGGCCAGCGAATTGGGCATGAGCAGCCGCACCCTGCGCCGCAAGCTGGCCGAGGGCGGCACGACGTATCAAAAAGAGTTGGATGCGGTTCGGAAAAAGCTGGCCAAAGAGTATTTTCTGCGAGGGGGAACCTCTGTGACGGAACTGGCCCTGTTGCTGGGCTATGCGGATTCCTCCTCCTTCGCCAAGGCCTTTCGCCGTTGGACTGGACTTGCTCCCAAGGATTTTCAGTTGCGGGTGGAGAACAGTCGGAAGGAATCAGCCTGCCAGGAAAATCGTGGACAGGGGATGGGGCAGGGGCTATCTGAAGGCATAAGGTAAGGCGGGCGGCTGTTCAGGAAGGCTAAAGCTGACTGGCTCTCAAAACTGGCACATTCTTCCTAAAACCCTCCCTGGGTGGCCAGATTTAACCGAAAAATGGCCTAAAACATCCTGCACTTGGTGGCGGGCTCTCATACATTCCTATCTGTAACGGAGTACTCCTGCAGCGGCTCCACTGTGTCGGCAATATCTGGCCGGTCCTTCTTCATACCGAAAAACAACATTAATAAGGTAGAACTACGCCATGAATTTTCCATATTTTCAGGCAGCCAAGTCCTGCTTATTGGCTGCGGCTATTGCTTTGCCCGCTTTGCCCCTGCATGCCGCTCCGGTAGTTGGCCCGGACGGCATGGCTTTCTATACACCACCCGCCAGTGAGGGGGCCCAGGGGGATCTCATCTGGTATCGCCAGGCGAGCGTTAAACTCGGCAATGGGGCGCCCGATGCCCGATCCTGGAACCTGATGTACCATTCCACCGATGCCTTAGGCCAGCCCAATGTGGTGACCGGAACCGTTATCGTCCCAACGGCATCCTGGAAAGGGAGGGGAGATCGTCCGGTCATCAGTTATGCAGTGGGTACCCATGGCTTGAACCAGTCTTGTGCCCCGTCCTTGCAACTGGCAGCGGGCACCGATTATGAAACCGCCAATATTGTGGCTGCCTTGCGTGCAGGATATGCCGTCCTGATTTCCGACAACCCCGGCTATACCAATGGCGATACCCCCACCTATCTGGCAGGGAAGGCCCAGGGCCATGCGGTGCTGGATATTATCAGGGCGGCCGCACAGATTCCCCAAGCCGGCATCAGCTCCAATGCCAAGGCGGCAGTCTGGGGCTATTCCCAGGGCGGGCAGACCGCTTCCTGGGCCGCAGAGCTCAAGGATACCTATGCTCCTGACCTGAATCTGGTGGGGGTGGCGGCCGGTGGTACGCCGGCGAATTTCCCGGCCATTGCCCATAACCTGGACGGCAGTACGGGCGCCTCGTTCCTGATGCAGGCGATTGTCGGTCTGGGTACCCAGTATCCGGATAAGATCCCCGTAGATGAGCTGGCTAACGATCGGGGCCAGATGATGATCGAAACCGCCAAGCAGCAGTGTGTGTTCGAAGCCCTGTTCGATGTGATGAATGAGTCCATCTCCAGCTATACGGTGGGCAACCAGACCCTGGACGAGCTTCTGACCATTCCGTCCGTCAATGAGGCCCTGACGGAACAGAACCTGGGGCAAAACCGCGTTTCCGTGCCGCTGTACCAATACCATGGTCAGGCCGACGAGTTTATTCCCCTGGACCAGCATATCGCCCTGAAGAGGCAGTATTGTCAGCGCTTCAGTAATGTGACCTTCGAACTGTATCCGAGCGAACATATCGTGACCCAGTTCCAGGCCGCGCCCTATGTACTGTCCTGGCTGGGTGACCGGTTCAATGGGCGGCCCACCCTCGGGAACTGTATCTCCCTGAAGCCGGAGCCCAAGTCGACGGCCAATCCCGGTGGCGGGAACTTTGTGGTGTCCCTGACGGACTGGAACCTGGCGGCCACCATTGGCCTCAATACCCTGAACCAGGATATTACCCTGCCGAACAAGTCTACCTTTACCGCGGACACGGATATGACGGCCCAGGTGCTGGATGGCACCCTGTCGATCCCCACATTCAAGCAGAAGCTGAATATCGTGTTGCCTTTGGATGTGGTCATTACCGTAGCGCCGGCAGAGCGGACTCAGGGCACTGTCTCCCTGGACCATCAGGGGATCTTGCAGGTGCAGGGCACTGCCCATACCTATATCAAGGTCAATTCCGCCGGATTGGGCTTGCTGCAAATTCCCTTTGGGTGCCAGACCGAGCGCTCGGTGGCCTTTCCCATTAACTTCGAAGGGCCGGTATCGGCACTGGGAAGCGGTGATCTGACCTTTACGGGAACTACCTCCTTCCCGCCCATGAAGAATTGCGGGCTGTTCAACTCCCTGTTTACGGTATTGATGTCCGGGCCGGGCCAGAAGTATTCCTTTAATGTGACTCCGCCTGCGCCCACCCGTTGGTAAGGTGCTTCCCAAGGCTCCCCTGCGGGGGAGCCTTGGGGTATTACGGAAGACTCGCCAAACTAGTAAAAGGAAATGGGTAAGCCTATGAAACGCAGTATTTGGTTGGCAGGCGGCTTGGTTGTCGCGGTTGCTGCCGGGTTGATGCTCTGGGAGCAAGAGCCACAAGCCGGCGGGGGACGGGAAACATCAGCGGGGGGCGGAAGCCAGCCCATGGAAAACCTTGGTGAGATGGATCCCGAGCAGTTGGCGGCAGAGCAGCTTGCGGCAAACCGGGCAGTCCTGGAGGAGATTGGAGAAGCTCCCTTTGAAGGGCCGATCACCGAGCGCCCGGCATTCGTCTCCCATCTGGAATGGCAGGTGCTGAAGAACGTTGCACAGCAACACCCCAATCCAGAGCAGGAAATGACGCGACTGGTGAACCACCTCCGATTTGCCAAGCAGTGGGACCTCTGGCAGGAAACCGATCCCCAGGATGTTACCCGCCACAGAGCCTTGGCAGAACAGTTGCTGGAAGAGATTCCCAGCCGGGTGAGCAATCAGGAGCTGGATCCGGCCTATGCCCAGCAGATGCAACAAACCTTGCTGACAGCCCTGATTCCCGATGCAGGGGAGCGGCGCCAGCGTGCGGCAAAGGAAGCGGCTCGCATCGGCGTCCAGTTCCGAGTGGAAGGCGGCTCCTGAGAAGCCCCGTATCCGGGCCTCTTGTCAGGCGAGAGGCTAATTTGCCTTGGATGAGCGGGCCATCAATTGTCTGGCCCGCTTTGTCGGTAAAAGATTAGGGTAAAAGGAGCTCTGTCAGGCTGTGGGTTTGGCCTGCAGGGGTGTTGAGGTTGTAGCAACCCATTCATAAACGCCCATTCCGGCCAGCATGGCCAGCACGAAAAACACTCCCTCAAACTGACCTGCGCCCATCAGGACAACCCCGGGGGCGGGGCAGATACCAGCAATTCCCCAGCCAACTCCAAACAGAAGGCTGCCGCCGATTAGTCGTCGATCAAGCTGGCGGTTGGTGGGCAGGTTGATGGGTTGGCCGAGCAGGGAAGTGCTGCGTCGCTTGGCCAGGGCAAAGGCCATGACCCCCACTGCAATCGCGCCTGCCATCACCAGTCCCAGGGAGGGATCCCAGGCTCCAAAAACATCCAGAAAGCCCAATACCTTGGCCGGGTTGGCCATTCCCGCAATGAGGATGCCGATCCCGAATACCAGGCCGGCGATAAAGGCAAAGACAAGATTCATATTAGCCTCCCAAACCGATGAGGTGGCGCAGGACATAGACGGTTAAAACGCCGGTGAACATAAAGGCAATGGTGGCCACCAAGGAGCGGGGCGACAGCCGGGACAGGCCGCAAACCCCGTGGCCGCTGGTGCATCCCGAGCCATAACGGGTGCCGATGCCAACGATAAATCCGGCAAGCACAATCATCGGCAGGTTGGCATCAATCTCGATTGGCGGCAGTGTTGCGACTAGTTGGTAGAGCACCGGAGCTGCTACAAGGCCGAGAATGAACGCCACGCGCCAGGCAGTATCCTTGGGCTTGGGGCGGAGAAGGCCCGAAACGATCCCGGTAATGCCGGCAATCCGGCCGTTGACCAGAATGAATAGGGCAACGGCAAGGCCGATAATCAGGCCACCCGTGAGGGCGGAATAAGGTGTGAATTGATCCCAGGCAATATGCATTGGAGAGTCCTCATAATCAACAACATCAAATATTAGTACATTATAATGTAATGATCAATTTGCCGTGGGTCTGTTATGGAGGCAAGGCGTTGGCCTAGGCTGCCCTGGCCGGGATCAGGGCCGTTTCCAAGGCCTTACTGGCAATAGATAGCGTATAGTTGCTGCAGGATTTTGGCAGTATTTTGGTCCCGCAAAGAATAATACACAGTGGTGCCTTCCTTGCGGGCACTGAGGATATTCTGGTGACGCAGCCTGGCCAGATGCTGGGACAATGCGGATTGAGAGAGACCTACCAATCGTTCCAGTTTTCCTACACTGAGTTCCCCGTTCACCAAGTGGCAGAGGATCATCAGGCGATTGGCGTTGGCCAGGGATTTCAACAGATTTTCGGCCGCAGTGGCATTGGCTCGCATCTGTTCGATGGAGTCAGAAGTCATTTTTATCACGTAGCTTGCAAGGCATCGCTGAGGATTGTTCAGTCATTCTAATCCATTCCCAACAGAAGCTGAATGCCGGCTCATTTCCGGTTGAGACCCTGGATTATCCGGACGTGGGCGTAACTGCTGCCAAGCAGAGTAGGTACTCAGAAAAACCTCGCCGCTCAGTTCCTGCAGCAAAGCGGTACGCTGCAAGCGGTCCATGACGGGACCTTTCACTTCCGCCAAGTGCAGGCGGACACCGGAATCCTTAAGCCGTAGGTTCATGGCCTCCAGGCCTTCCAGGGCCGAGCCATCAATGTGATTCACCGCAGAGCAGATTAAAACGATGTCGGTTAGCTGGGAGTTCTGGGAGACGAGGGTGTAAATCTGGTCTTGCAAAAAACGGCTATTGGCAAAGAAAAGCCCTTCGTCGACCCGGAACAGCAAAATATTCGGATCGGTTTCCACTTGGTGTCTGCTGGTGTTTCGAAAGTGCTCCGTGCCCGGTATCTGGCCGACGACAGCGGTGTGGGGGCGGCTGGCTTGGTAGAGATAAAGGGCCAGTGATAAGCCGATGCCCGATAAGATGCCGATTTCCACACCGGCCAGAAGGGTCGTGACCAGGGTGCACAACAGCGCCAGAAAATCCTTTTTCGAATAGGACCAGTAGCGTTTGAACCCGTTGAGATCCACCAGTGCCCACACGGCGACAATGATGGTGGCCGCCAGGGTGGCCTGGGGCAGGACAGCGATGAGAGGCGCCAAGAATAGGGTCGCCAGGGCAATTCCTATGGCGGAGAAAGCGCCGGCGGCGGGGGTTTCGGCTCCGGCGTCGAAATTGACGACGGAGCGGGAGAAGCCGCCGGTCACCGGAAAGCCCCCCGACAGGGCTGAGCTGAGATTGGCCGCACCCAATCCGATTAACTCCTGATCGGGCTCGATCCGCTGGCGCCTTTTGGCCGCCAAGGTCTGGGCGATGGAGACAGATTCCACAAAACCGACGATGCTGATGAGCAGTGCCGGGATAAGAAGCTCTTTCCACAGCCCCAGGTCCAGCGCAGGCAACACCAGTTTGGGCAAGGAAGCGCCAATTTCACCGACCATTCGCACACCATGGTCTGAGAGATTCATTCCCCAAACTACAGCGCTGGTCACCAGGACTGCAAAAACAGGGCCGGCCTTGCTCACCAAAGTGGCTGTTCGGGCGCTCAAGCCCAGATAGCGCAGGCTGCGGGCCAAGGCGTGGCGCGACCAGAGCAGGATGGCTAAGGCAGTGAGACCGATCGCCAACGTCGGCCAGTGTAGGTTGGGGAGTTCCTGCAGGAGGCTGCGAGCCAGTTCCGGTACGTTGCTACCGGACACACTCAGGCCTAGGAGGGGGCCCACCTGACCAAGGGCAATGATCAGGGCAGAGGCGGTAACGAATCCGGAAATCACAGGGTGGCTGAGGAAGTTAGCCATAAAGCCCAGGCGTAGTAATCCCATCAAGCTCAGGATGATTCCTGACAGCAAGGCAAGGGCAATCGCCGCCGAGATGTACTCAGGAGAGCCCTGCAGGGCGACCGTGCTGGCCCCGGCGGCGGTCATCAAGGCGATAATGGCGACCGGCCCTACCGCCAGGGTGCGGCTGCTCCCTAACAGGCTATAGGCTACCAAGGGCAAAATGCTGGCGTAGAGTCCCATCTCGGCCGGCAATCCCGCCAGCAAGGCGTAAGCCAGGGATTGGGGGATCAGTAGCAGGGTGACAATCACCGCCGCCACCAGGTCGCTGACCAGGGCTGCCCGGTTGTATTGGGGCAGCCAGGTCAGGATTGGCAAGTACTGCTTGAGCATTCGAATGCCCTGTTAGAACAGGTTGAGGGGAACCTTTAAATACCGCACCCCATTGGATTCAGGGGGCGGCAGGTGGCCGGCGCGCATATTGACCTGCACCGAAGGCAGGATCAGTAACGGCATATCCAGTTGGGCATCCCGTTTGGTGCGCATTTCAACAAATTGTTCTTCGTTAATGCCGGAGTGGATGTGAACGTTAAACAGCCGTTGCTCCTCGATGGTGGTTTCACAGACGTATTCTTCCCGTCCGGGGGCCTTGTAGTCGTGACACAGGAAGACCCGGGTCTTGGGTGGAAGTGCCAGGATTTTCTGGATGGAATGATAGAGCGCCCGGGCATCACCCCCGGGAAAGTCGCAGCGGGCAGTTCCGTAGTCCGGCATAAACAGGGTGTCACCCACAAAGACTGCATCGCCCACCAGATAGCTGACGCAGGCCGGGGTATGGCCCGGCGTGTGGAGGACGGAGGCTTCCAGGGTGCCAATCAGAAAGCGCTCGCCATCATGAAAGAGGTGATCGAACTGGCGGCCATCCCGGTGAAAATCCTCTCCTGCATTAAAGGCCTTGCCGAAGACTTCCTGAACGCGGATGACCTGATCGCCGATGCCTGTGCGACCACCCAGCTTCTCTTTCAGATAGGGGGCGGCGGTGAGGTGGTCGGCGTGAACGTGGGTTTCCAGGATCCATTCCACGTTCAGGCCCTCCTGTTGAACGTAGGCCACAATGGCATCTGCGGATTCCGTGCTGGTGCGCCCGGAGGC
>JAJUGC010000088.1 GCA_029268325.1 Gammaproteobacteria bacterium
GGCAGATAGAACAGCCCCGCAAACCAGGTGACAACGGCCATGATGTGGAATGCCTTGATCCAGAGCATGTCTGGCTTAACTCCTTTGCTGTTGAACGAAACCGTCACTCTCGACGTAGTGAAGAATGCCCCTGATCCTTTGGGGAAGGCGGGGCGTGATGCGGTAGGCGCACCGGACTGGATAGTGTTGGGAAATGGGCAGGTTCTGGTCGCGGATTTTGGCAGGCATAAAGAAGAAAAAATCCTCGGAATGACTTAGACTTTGGCGTCTATCCCTGACCTTCCCAAATCATGCAACTTTAACATGATACAATAATTCGTCTATGCCGGCGCCTCGGATCTGCCTGTCTCCCTGGCCTTCCCGCCGGTACGGGTTCTGTATCTCTCATTCCGCCGGAGGACTGACGCATTGGCTATTTCAGAGCACTCTTCATCCAAGATCAAAATCGGCATTGTCGGTGGTACCGGCTATACCGGGGTTGAATTGCTACGACTCTTGGCGGCTCACCCCCAGGCGGACCTGCAGGTGATCACCTCCCGCGGCGAAGCCGGCGTCAGTGTGGCAGATCTGTTCCCCAGTCTGCGGGGCCATTACGACCTTTGTTTTTCTGAGCCCGACCCCAGCGCCCTGGCGGCCTGTGACCTGGTGTTTTTCGCCACGCCCACCGGCATTGCATCGGACATGGCGCCTCAGTTACTGGACGCAGGGGTTCGGATCATTGATTTGGCGGCGGATTTTCGCATCAAGGATGCCCAGGTGTGGGAGCGTTGGTACGGAAAAGACCATGGTGGCCCCCACAAGTGCCCTGAGCTGTTGGCAGAAGCCGTCTATGGCCTGCCGGAAGTCAATCGGGAACAGATCAAGACTGCCCGGTTGGTAGCCAATCCGGGCTGCTATCCCACCGCGGTGCAACTGGGTTTCTTGCCTTTATTGGAGCGGGGACTGGTCGATCCCCAGCGGCTGATCGCCGATGCCAAGTCTGGCGTCAGCGGTGCCGGACGCCAGGGCAAGATCCCCAATCTGTATGCAGAGGCCGGGGACAATTTTAAGGCCTACGCAGCTTCCGGACATCGACATTTGCCAGAAATCGCCCAGGGTCTATCTTTAATGGCAGGCAGTTCGGTGCAGGTTACCTTCGTGCCCCATCTGGTTCCCATGATCCGGGGGATTGAGGCAACGCTGTATGCGGAACTGAAGGATACGTCCGTGGATTTGCAGGCGCTCTATGAAGAGCGGTTTGCCCAGGAGCCTTTTGTTGATGTGATGCCTGCCGGCTCTCATCCGGAAACCCGCAGCGTCAAGGGCTCCAACTGGTGTCGAATGGCTTTGCACCGTCAGCCGGATTCCAATGTGGTCATCATTTCTTCAGTGATTGACAACTTGGTTAAAGGAGCGGCGGGACAGGCGGTTCAGAATATGAACATCATGTTTGGCTTGCCGGAGCAAGAAGGGCTGCAGCAGGTTGCTTTGCTGCCCTAGGCTGTTGAATGGGCCCGCCTCGTGGCTGTCGCCTCAGGTCTGCGGTTGTCATGAATGTAGTTGTAACGTCGGGAGAGATCCGTGCCGAGTAAAAGTCCGCAAGAGCGCATGATCGTTGTGCCCTACCGGCCGGGCCTGAAACTGCGCCAGCGCCTCACGGCCTGGCTGGCTGTCTTGATTGGCATGGCGGGTGGCTTTGTGATTGGGGCCGCGGCTTTTTATCTGCGCTATCAGGAGTTCACGGAAGAGCACGAAAAGATGCGCATTGCTCTGGAGGAAAGCCAGGCGCAGGAAGCGCTGCTGCGTCAGCAGGTCACCAACTACGAACGGGGACGGGCCATTGACCAGCAAGCGGCACTGGATGTTCAGAAAACCATAATGGATTTGCACGAGACCATTGCCCGGCTCAAGGAAGATACAACCTTTTATAAAAACATTCTGGCTCCCTCAGAACAGAACAAAGGTCTCAAAGTTCAACGATGGGAAGTGGAGCCAATCAGGGATCGACGCTATCGTTATAAGCTGGTACTGGCCCAAATTGCCGAGAACAAGAACTTCGTCGAAGGAATTGCTGCCGTAAACTTTATCGGTACCAAGGGCCGCGGAGAGCAGGAAATCATTCCGCTGCGCGATATGACAGGGACTCGGGATTTGGGGGTTCGATTTAAATTTCGTTATTTCCAGGAGCTGACGGGTGAGTTGCTGCTACCAGATGACTTCAGGCCCGATAAGGTGCAGGTGGTAGTGCAGTCGAAGGGGCGGAACGCCACAAAACTCGAGCAGACTTTTCTCTGGAAACTTGAGGAGCCGAAAACCGATGTGGGGAAAGAAGAAGCCTAACGCCAAGGCAACAGCAACGGCGCGTTTCGATACGCTGATCTCGAACAAAACCAAGATCACGGGCGATATCTATTTTAGTGGAGGCCTGCATATCGACGGCCACGTAACGGGTACTATCAAGGCCGAGGACGATGCGGATGGCGTTGTCCGAATCAGCAACCGGGGTGTGGTTGAAGGAGATGTTGTCGCTCCCCATGTGATTGTGAACGGCCGTGTGAATGGTGATGTCTACTCCAGCAAGCACATTGAGCTGGCGGAGAAGGCCTCGATCAAAGGGAACGTATATTACAACCTGATTGAAATGGCCATGGGAGCAGCGGTTAACGGTAATCTGGTTCATAACGACAAGGCCGTCAACGAAGCCGCCACGCCTGCAAAGGCTGGAAAGCCGGAGCTGGTCAGCGCCAAGCCGCTGGATAAGGAGTCGTCCGAGGAGCAGGCCGAGTCCTTGAAGGTGGCTGCGGGCAAGGGCAGCGCCTGAACCCACCTTAAGTCCAAAGTCTGAGCCGTCCGCGAAGGATCGACAGGGCGTGACTCAGACCATTGGCATTGTTGATAGTTGACTGCTTTGCTCGGCTAATTTCATAATGGCTGGCTCTGGATGCACAACCTCCGGTTGTCTGTGAGCGATTTTCGCTTTATATAGGTAGGAGTTGTGCACAAATCACTTTTCGGCTGGAGGCAGCATGAATACGGCTGAAACCTTTACGCCTACTCCTCTCATTTTCACCGATGCGGCAGCAAACAAGGTGAAGGCCTTGATCGAAGAGGAAGGCAATGATGATTTGAAGCTGAGGGTTTTCGTGACAGGCGGAGGCTGCTCAGGCTTTCAATACGGCTTCACCTTTGACGAAAGCGTCAACGAAGACGACACCTGCATTGAAAAGAATGGTGTTACCCTGCTGGTGGACTCCATGAGCTATCAGTATCTGGTAGGGGCCGAGGTCGACTACCAGGAAGGGCTGCAGGGAGCCCAGTTCGTCATTAAAAACCCCAACGCCAGCACCACCTGCGGCTGCGGGTCTTCATTCAGCATCTAATTTTCCCCCACGTCATCCACCGGGCCGGCGTGCCGGGTGGATGCTCTTTCCATCAACCAATCCCTTAGGCGGGGTAGATCGCTCCCAGGCGTCTCGGCCCTTTGGCGCCTGTCACCTGGGGATGGTTGCCGGGTTGACCTGTGAGTGTTTGTCGAGCCAGCCAGGCAAAAGCCACTGCTTCCACCTGATCCGGTAAAAGGCCGAACTCTTCCGAACTGCACACCCGCACTTGGGGCAGATGGGCCGCGATACGTTCCCGCAGGTACTGGTTGTAGGCGCCGCCTCCACAGAGGATAAGTGTATCCAGGGGGTAGTGCTGGCCCTTAATGGCATCGGCTACGGACCAGGCGGTCAGTTCCGTCAGGGTGGTCAGGATGTCTGGCTCTTCAGGGGCAAGCCCCAGTTCTTGAATCTTGTCCAGGGCCCAGCCCAGATGGAAGGTTTCCCGGCCGGTGCTCTTGGGGGGCGCCATCTTGAAATAGGGGTGGGCCTGCAGCTCTTCCAGTAGCGGCGGAATCACCTTGCCTTGGCGAGCCAGGTCTCCGTTGCGGTCGAATGAGCAATGGGCAAAACGTTGGCACCAGCCATCGATCAGTAGGTTGGCCGGCCCGGTATCAAAGCCGGAAAGGGAGCTGCGATCCCGGGGCAGCCAGGTAATGTTGGCAATGCCGCCCAGGTTCAGAACAATCCGACTTTCCTGAGAAGTACTGAACATGAACTGGTGGAACGGGGGAACCAGTGGGGCACCCTGGCCACCGGCTGCAATGTCTCGCTGGCGAAACTGGGCAACAGTGGTGATCCCCGTGAGCTCAACGAGGGTGCTGGGCTCCCCCAGTTGCAGACTAAAAGGTTGTTCTAGTTCGGGGCAGTGCCTAACGGTCTGTCCGTGGTAGCCAATGGCCGCCACGGAGCTGGGCGAGACTTCGGCTTGCTCAAGAAGGCGCAGGCAGACCGTTGCATAATGCTGGCTGAGTCGGATGCCGGCCTGGCCCAGCTCCAGGATGTCCACTTGCCGTTCGCTGGACAGGTTGAGCAACAGCCGCTTGAGACTGTCCTCATAGGGAGCGTGATAGTGGCCAAGAACGCGCGGCGCGGAAGAGAAGTCCACTAAAACGGCATCGGCCCCATCCAGGCTAGTGCCTGACATGAGGCCGATGTACAGCTCGGACTTGGTTAGCCGGAGGTCACTGGGCATTGAGGGCAAGGCGGTGACTTTCGGCAAAGGTGTCCAGTTGGGCCAGCAAGGTGGCGGTTTGCTGCTTGAAGCGGGCCATCTCCTGCTTGGGAACCGGGGCCGCTTCCGGCAGTTTCACCGTCGTCGGGTTCTTGTGGACGCCATTAACGCGGAACTCGTAATGCAGGTGGGGGCCTGTGGCCAGTCCACTGCTACCTACATAGCCAATAACCTGGCTCTGCTCAACACGGGTGCCCACTCGAATACCTTTGGCGAAACGGTGCATATGGGCATACAGGGTGGTGATGGACTGGCCGTGCTGGATGATTACCACATTGCCGTAGCCGCCTTTGACGCCGGCAAAAATCACCTTGCCGTCACCTGCTGCCTTGATCGGGGTTCCCGTGGGGGCGGCATAGTCCGTACCTTTGTGGGCTCGGATTCTATTCAGGACCGGGTGCTTACGGGACAGGTTGAAATGGGATGAAATCCGGCCGAAATCCACTGGTGTCCGGATAAAGGCTTTACGTAGGCTCTGGCCGTTGGGTTTGTAATAGCTGACCCTGTTGTTCTGGTCCTTATAGCGAACTGCCGTGTAGGTCTTGCCCTGGTTGGTAAAGTTCGCCGCCAGGATGTTGCCATAGCCGATCTTCTTGCCATCCAGATAGAGCTCTTCATAGACCACGTTGAACTGGTCGCCTTCACGGAGATCCAGGGCGAAGTCGATGTCGTAGCCGAAAATGTTGGCCATCTCCATGATCAGGCCTTGGGAAAGACCTGCACTCTGGCCTGCGGCATAGAGGGAACTAGTGATCGTGCCGGCACCAAAGGCGGGATGGGCCTCGGGTTCACGCTTGATCACTTCGGTGGTAAAGCTGCCATCGGCGCTGCGGCTGACCAAGGTGGACTCCAACAGGCTCCGCTTCAGTCGGACTTTATTTAGCTGACCGTCCAGGGAGTTGAACTCGATGGTGTTGCCGGGATAGATCTTGCGCAGGTTATTGTCTTTGTCAGCGGCCAATACCTTCATCAAATCCTGGGCGCTGAAGCCCGCCCGCTGGAACAGCACGGACAGGGTGTCGCCGGATTTGATCTGGTAACTTTTCCAT
The DNA here is from genome assembly GCA_029268325.1 of Gammaproteobacteria bacterium. Taxonomy (GTDB): domain Bacteria; phylum Pseudomonadota; class Gammaproteobacteria; order Pseudomonadales; family Oleiphilaceae; genus JAEZAA01. Next base: position 5,643 of record JAJUGC010000088.1, read on the forward strand.
TCACCGAGATCGGCTTCGCTGGCAAGGCTACTTTCAACCAGCTCCTGATGGGGCTGGTCTTCATAGTCAGAAGTCACCACGATATCGCTGGCGGCACCTTCGTCATCCAGGTTGGCGGTTTCATCTTGTGATGGCAGAGCCTCGGCCACCTCGCTGGCAATATTCTGTTTAGGGGTGGCAAAAATTGATGAAGAGTCTGTACTGCTCTGAGGGGTGGACTCGCCATGCAGTGGTAAAGGAATGCTAATGCGGTTCGCTTCTACTTTGCTGCCGGGACTGAACATCAGCACAGCGCCAATGGCCAGACTCAACCCCCCAGCGGCAAACAAATGCGTCTTTGGAAATTTCTTCAACACGAAAATGCCCTTGGTGTATAAACGTAAAAACGCCAATAAATTGAAGATAGATCAGAGTGCCGACAAAGCAAGGCACAACCTTCCGCGACTCAGGTATAATAAGGATCTGCTGCGTTTTCTGTCACGTTTTGAACAGTTGTTTTTTGTACCCTAAGCCTGAGGGCGGACGGATTATAAATGACAGTGCGCTGGGTTAAAGTTGTTGCTAATGCGCGATATGCGTTCAACGATCAAGAATTAGGTAGGTTTCATGACATCAATTGACAGCATTATGGCAGTGATCAAGCGTGGTACTGCCGAGGTCATTCAGGAGGACAGTCTAGTTGAGCGGTTGCAGAGCGGCAAGCGCCTTAAAATCAAGGCTGGCTTTGACCCCACAGCGCCTGATCTCCACCTGGGACACACCGTGCTGTTGAACAAGCTGCGCCAGTTCCAGGAGCTGGGTCACGAGGTGATCTTCTTGATTGGCGATTTCACCGGCCTTATCGGCGACCCTACCGGGAAGAATGAAACCCGTAAGCCCCTGACGGAAGAGCAAGTGGCGGCCAATGCCAAAACCTACCAGGAGCAAGTGTTCAAGATTCTTGATCCGGACAAGACGCGGGTGGTCTTCAACTCTGAGTGGATGAGTAAAATGGGGGCGGCCGATATGATCAAGCTGGCGGCCCAGAGTACGGTGGCGCGTATGCTCGAGCGTGAGGACTTCAGCAAGCGCTATAAGTCTGAGCAACCGATCGCCATCCATGAATTCCTGTATCCGTTGGTGCAAGGCTATGACTCGGTAGCCCTTGAGGCGGATGTGGAATTGGGTGGAACCGACCAGAAGTTCAACCTGCTGATGGGGCGCGAGCTTCAGAAAAGTGCCGGTCAGCGTCCCCAGGATGTCATTATGGTGCCAATCCTGGAGGGCTTGGATGGTGTTAAGAAAATGTCCAAGTCATTGGGCAACTATGTGGGGATCAATGACAAGCCGGGCGATATGTACCGCAAGATCTTGTCCATGCCGGACAGTTTGATCTGGCGCTACTACGAGCTGTTGAGTTTCCGAAGCCTGGAAGAGATTGAAGATATCAAGGCCCAGGTCGAACAGGGAATGAACCCTCAAGAGGCCAAGGCCATCTTGGCGCGAGAGTTGATTGCCCGGTTCCACGATGAGGAGGCGGCTCAAAATGCTCACAAGTCAGCGGGCAACGTCATCAAAGACGGCGAGCTGCCGGAAGACTTGCCGGAGTTGGAGTTGGATTTTGAAGGGCAAGCCCAGATTCCGGTTGCCGCTGTATTGAATCGGGCTGGTCTGGTCAAGAACTCCGCCGCCGCCCGGGATGCGCTGAAGAATGGATCCGTTAAGGTCAACCAGCAGGTGGTTGACGCTTCTTATCAGGTGGAGGTCGGCACGGCTGACATCTATCAGGTGGGTAAAAAACAGATCGCTCGCATCCGAATCAAATAATTTTGTGCGTCAGTTAAAAAAGTGTTGACGAAAAAAATGGGCGCCCTATAATGGCGCCCACTCTCACGGCAGACATCGAAACCGAACTGAAGTGAAGAGGCAAGGAAGCGATAAGCAACTGAAAAAAACAGTTGACAAGGATGGAAAGCGGTGTAGAATACGCCGCCTCGACTGACAAGTCGAACGCTCTTTAACAAGCAGGTCAAGCAATTTGTGTGGGCGCTGACTGGGATTGCTTCAAGTAAGTAATTATCAAGTCAGTGAC
>JAJUGC010000089.1 GCA_029268325.1 Gammaproteobacteria bacterium
ACCCAACAACGAGTTTTGTTGTTCTTCAGAGCCAAAAGCCAAAGGACGGTGAAAAAAGCCCATCGAATTGATGGGCTTTTTGGTTTAGGAAAGCTGAGCTGATATCAGGAAGAGATACCCCAGTGCCATGGCTGGCCATCCCAGATAAGGGCCAAACAGAAACTTCCAGATGCGGGCCCGGGGATAGAAGCCCACCCCATGCACGAAGCCTGCGGAGATACCTAGCATCACCAGCATCAGCCAGCCGTGGGAGTAGCTTCCCTGCTGATCCACAATGGCGGCCGGGTGCAGAAGGAATACCAAGGCCAGCGGAGTGGCCAGCAGTAGCGACAGGCCATTAGCCCATCGCCACTGTCCTTCATTTGGGACATTACTGGTCACTTCCGGCTTCCTCGTCAAAGGTGCCAGAAGCTTCCAGCCACAAGGCATTGATGATTCCAAAGCTGCAGGCGAGCAAGACGCCGAGAATCCAAGTGAAATACCACATAGCGTACCCCCTTAATAAAGCCCATGAGGATTGGCATCAATCGTCTCTTCGGTGAGCTTGCCCCACATGCGGACGTAGCTCCAAATCGTATAAGCCAGGACTATCGGCACGAACACACAGGCCACCACAAACATGATGCCCAGTGTCCGCTGGCTGGAGACCGCATCCCATAGGGTCAGGCTGGAGGCCGGATCAAGACTGGAAGGCAGAACAAACGGAAAGAGTGCAAATCCCGCCGTGCAAATCGTGCCGACAATAGCCAGGCTGCTTCCCAGGAAAGCCAGGCCTCCGCGGCCTTTGGCACCGGCGCCAAGAGCCAGTACACCGCCAAGAATGCCAACAATCGGCGCCAGCATCGTGATGGGATATTGGCTGTAATTATTCAGCCATCCGGGGTTGTTGGGCTCGATCTGCTTATGCAGGGGGTTTAACACGCCATTAGCGTCAAAACTGCCGACCAGACTGTAACCCTCCAGCCCCAGGGATACCCAAAGCCCTGCTCCGATAAAGGCAGCCAAGTAAACCAGGGCGCACAGTTTGACTGCGGCCGTGGAACGTTGCAGCAAGTCACCTTCCGTACGCATCATCAGCCAGCTTCCCCCATGCAGACAAAGCATGGCCAGGCTCACGGTGCCACAGAGCAATGCCAAGGGATTCAACAACGCGAAGAAGGAGCCATGATAGGACGGCATCATCAGTTCGCTGAGCTGGAAGGGTAAGCCCTGAAACAGGTTGCCAAACGCCACGCCAAACACCAGGGCCGGCACGGCGCCGCCGATAAACAGCCCCCAGTCCCAGGCGTTGCGCCAGCGGAGATCTTCGATTTTACTGCGGTAATCGAACCCCACAGGACGGAAGAACAAGGCGAACAGCACCAACAGCATTGCCCAATACAGGCCGGAAAAAGCCGTGGCATAGACCATCGGCCAGGCAGCGAACAAGGCGCCGCCGGCGGTGATGAACCACACCTGATTGCCATCCCAGTGAGGGGCAATGGTGTTGATGGCCACGCGCCGTTCCTTGTCTGTCTTGCCAATAAAAGGCATCAACGCCATGGCTCCCATATCGAATCCGTCCGTCAGGGCGAAGCCGATCAGCAGCACACCGATCAGCACCCACCAGATCAATTTGAGAGTTTCATAATCCAGCATAGTGACTTCCTCATGCTTGAGAGGGTTGAACCGGAAGATCAGAGGCCTCATCCCCTGATTTCTTATCACCCTGTTCAAAGTGGTAGCGGCCCGTATGGAGACTGGATGGTCCAAGTCTTGCGAAACGGATCATCAGGTACAGTTCAGCAATGAGCAGCACCGTGTAGAACGCGATCAGCGCAAGCAAGGATCCCCAGACATCGCCCGCGCTCAGGCTGGAAGTAGACAAGTAGGTTGGCAGCACCTCACCAATGGACCAGGGTTGGCGCCCTACTTCCGCCACGTACCAGCCCGTTTGGGCGGCAATCCAGGGCAGTGGCAGGCTGAACAGGGCCCATTTCAACAGCCAGGGTTTTCGGTCCACGTTTTTCTTGGCGGAAGCCCAGAAGGCAAAGATAAACAGTGCCAGCATGATGAAGCCGCAGGCCACCATGATCCGGAAAGTCCAGAACAGGGAAGGCACGTGGGGAATGGTATCCCGGGCGGCTTGTTGGATCTGCTCGTCGGTGGCGTCCACGACCTCAGGCGCATAACGCTTCACCATCAACCCATAACCCAGGTCATCTTTCACGGCATTGAAGGCGGCAATATTCTCGTCACTCATCTCACCGGCCTTGAGCTTCTGCAAAATGCCATAGGCCACGATGCCATTGCGGATTCGCGCCTCATGTTCGACCATCAGATCCTTGATGCCCTTGATTTCTTCATCGGTGGAGCGGGTTGCAATCAAACCCAGCACGTACGGGATCTTGATGGCGTAGTCGGTCCGCATTTCCTCCTGGTTCGGAATACCCACCAAAGTGAATGCCGCCGGAGCGGGCTGGGTTTCCCATTCGGCCTCAATGGCTGCCAGTTTGGTTTTCTGAACGTCGCCCATCTCATAGCCGGACTCGTCACCCAGCACAATCACCGACAGAATCGATGCCAGACCAAAGGCAGATGCGATGGCGAAGGAGCGCCGGGCGAATCCCAAATCCCGCCGCTTGAGGATGTAATAGCTGGAGATGGCCAGGACGAAAACAGCCCCGGTGACGTAACCCGCGGCAACGGTATGGACGAACTTCACCTGCGCCACTGGGTTGAACAGAAGAGCAGCGAAGTCCGTCAATTCCATGCGCATGGTTTCGAAGTTGAATTCAGCGCCCACGGGGTTTTGCATCCAGCCGTTGGCTACCAGGATCCACAGCGCGGACAGGTTGGAGCCAATGGCAACCAGCCAGGTAACCACCAGGTGCTGAATCTTGCTCAGCCGGTCCCAGCCAAAGAAAAACAAGCCGATAAAGGTGGACTCCAGGAAGAAGGCCATCAGCCCTTCAATGGCCAATGGGGCGCCAAAAATGTCCCCCACGTAGTGGGAGTAATAGGCCCAGTTGGTTCCGAACTGGAATTCCATGGTCAGCCCGGTGGTCACCCCCAGGGCAAAGTTGATTCCAAACAACTTGCCCCAGAATTTCACCATGTCCTTGTAGACCTGTTTTCCCGTCATCACGTACACCGACTCCATGATGGCCAGCAAAAATGCCAGCCCCAGGGTTAGTGGCACGAAGATGAAGTGGTACATAGCTGTCATCGCGAACTGTAGTCGCGATAGATCAACAACTTCTTCAGCGATCACTTTGGATTTCCTCCGTAGTGGGTTGAGGTTCTAAAGGTGAGGATTCGAAAAAGTGGTTCTCTACGCGACCAGTGCCGTTCTCCGGAACGGTAGGTGCCTCAAACCAAAAGGCTTTAATGCTGAACAGGACAATCAGCTTGATTGCCAGGATGAGGGCTAACTCGCGGACAAGCGGGCTTTGCCAAATGGAATCTTTTTTCAGTGCCATACTGCATGCCTCCGCATAAACGCGCGTGGGCCAACCGCACACCAACTCATTTGGACTGTATTCAGACTCAGCCCTGCTTTGGCTTCGATGAAGCCAGGACGGATGCCAAAGAAAAACGAGAGCCCGGGAAGCCTCCACCGGGTGATAGAGTCAGACTCTCCCCCGTTAATGGAGGCTTCCCAAGGCTTTATTTGAAAATGGTGCCGGGCTGATAACCCATTTTTTTGAGCACCACAGACAGCGGACAAACACCGGAGAAGGAGGCCTGGAACATATTGAGCCCCATCAAGGCCGTGAGGCAGAGCCAGTAAGGGGAGTGGTAGTAGGCGAGGATAGCGCTCAAGAGCATGACCAGCCCCAGGATACGAAACACAATCTTGTCGATATTCATAACAGGCTCCAAAGTAGTTGCGCGGAAGACATAAAGGGGGCAGGAACATCCCTTGGACTCTGTCGGAAGCATGAAGATGTCTCTGCCCCAAATTAGATGGCACTAATATAAGAACATATTAATGTTTGGTAAAGCGGATACCCTTATTTCCTCCAGGGAATTTTCGGTAAACTTGCTCCGGGTCAAGTCAGCAGCTATCCTCCCCCTTTTCTCCGATGCCCCTCTATTCATCTGCACACAATGCGCTTTTTGTCGTAAGGAGTGATAATGCTCGACTCCCTTTCTTTTCTGGATTTGCCGCCCTGGGCAAATACCCTGGTACTTAGCCTGCTCTTGATCGTGGCTGCCTGGGGGGCCAACTGGATCACCAAACAGGTTTTGGTCCGGGCCCTGGTCAAACTCCTGGCAGCTCCTTTCCGTCAGCATCAGGATCTGTCTCGACACGGCGTCATTCCACGGCTTGCCCATATCGTACCGGCGTTGATTTTAGGCGCAGGTGTAGGGTTTATTCCGGGCCTTCCCGAGGAGTTGATCGCGGTCGTCCGTAACGTCTGTAACGCTTTTGTGATACTGACCGTGGCGATGGCCATTGCAGCCTTGCTGAACCTGATCAACTCGGTCTACCAGCGACGTCCGGATGCAGCCAATCGCCCCATTAAGGGCTATTTGGAGGTCATCAAGATCATTGTCTATGCGGTTTCAGTTCTGCTGATGATCGCCACTTTAATCGACCGCTCGCCGCTGATTCTGCTCTCCGGTCTCGGTGCAATGGCCGCGGTGCTCATGCTGATCTTTCAGGACACCCTGCTGTCATTGGTGGCCAGTGTACAGATTGCTTCCAATGATATGCTGCGCGTGGGTGACTGGATCGAAATGCCCCAGTTGAATGCAGATGGATTTGTCATCGATATCGCGTTGCATACCGTGAAGGTCCAGAACTGGGACAAAACCATCACTACCCTGCCCACCAAGCGTCTGATTACCGAGCCTTTTAAAAACTGGCGGGGAATGTTCGAATCTGGTGGCCGGCGGATCAAGCGCTCCCTGTTTATTGATCAAAACAGCGTGCGCTTTTTATCTGAGACGGAGGCCCAAAGCCTGACACGCTTTGTTCTGTTGCGTGACTATCTGGAGCAAAAGAAGGAAGAATTAACGGAGTGGAACGCCAAGTTGGCGGAACATGGCCGCGAGCCGGTGAATACCCGTCGCATTACCAATATTGGAACCTTCCGTGCCTATGTGGAGCGCTACCTGCGCAATCACCCTTTCATTCATCAGGATATGACCATGCTGGTCAGGCAATTGGCGCCGGGCCCGGAAGGGTTACCCCTGGAAATCTATTGTTTCACGGCCAAGACGGCCTGGGTGGATCATGAAGGCATCCAATCGGATATCTTTGACCACCTGCTGGCCATCCTTCCTGAGTTTGGTCTGCGGGTCTACCAGCAACCCAGTGGTGCAGACATGAGGGGAATGGTGGAGAACCTGAGCCGTGCGGAGCTGGCCGGCCTCGATCAACTGGCCGCCCTGACCCAGGTTAAATAGCCGTCGCCTGATGCCCTAGCCGGGACTGAGCGGTGCGCTCTCCCGGCTAGGGAAACTACCTTATTGACGAGGCAATCGCCTTAGGCGGACAGGCTTTACTAGGGAGCAGGTACCGCCAGGATATCGCATTCGACCTGGCTCAACAGCTGCTTAGCCACACTGCCGATCAACAGACGCTTGACCGCGCCATAGCCTTGCACCCCGATTACCAACACATCCGCCTCAGTTGTTTTAACGGAGTTGGCGACCAGTTTGATGGCATTGCCTTCTTCAAGAATGATCTCGGGCTTGCCTTTGGCCCAGGTTTTGGTGCTCACCAGTTTATCAATATCTGGCAACACTGCCTGACGACAGGCTTCCACCTCTTCTGGTGTTAATTCCCGATCGGGGCCCGCGTAAGCCATGCGATCCTGAGGGACCGCGACAAAGGCGTGAGCAAGGCTGCACTCCGTGGAAGCCAAAAGCCCAAACTTCTCCGCCGTACTCAGCACATTTTCAGAGATCGGTGACAAATCCACGGCCAGCAGGGTTTTGTGATAAAGATCGTCCGCCTTGCGGTTGACCATCAACACCGGGCGCCGGCTCATCCGAATCACCCGCTCCACCGTGGTGCCAACAAAGGTATCTCTGAGCAGCTGGCGACGGAAGGAACCCACAATAATGAGATCTGCCTGGAGTTCGTCAGCAACTTCAGAGATGGTCTGGCAGGGCTCACCTACCCTCACAGTGACATCCACTGAGTTCTCTTTCCGCCCCAATTGTTGCAGGGACTCTTGGAGTACGCTGTTAGCGTCCTGCATATAGGCGGTCTTAAGCCCCAGGGGCAGTTCGGTATCAACAACGTGCAGAAGTGTCACTTCCGCTTGGAACTGGTCGGCAAGGGAAAGAGCCCGTTGCAGAGCCAGCTCGGATCTTGCTGACAAATCAGACGCTACAAGTAATTTCATGGTGACTTCCTGTATCTGGAGTACGTTCAATCCAAGGGATTAAGGCCCATTATCGAAAACGACTCCTTGATTCTAAGCAACTATTTGCACTTTTGGGACTACAACCTGTTGATCAGGTTTAGCGGCCCATAACCCTATAATGACCCCAAAGGCCACTTACGGGAGGTTAACCCTCGTTTACCTCTGGGCTTTGGATGAGCTTAGCTCTAAAGCAGGAAATAAGACACTCTGGGCTATGGCAGGGCCGGCTCCAGGTCCTCCGCAGCCGGGGTAGCTATACCGGCTCGTCATTTTATTCCAGTCCATGGCGGGGCATGCCAGTTTAGCCAAGCTGATGTATTACACCGGAGAATTGGCAGAAGTGCTATTGCTGATCGCTTTATTGGTGATATGGAAGCAGACCGGTCAAACGAAAGGCCCCAATTGGGGCCTTTCTGAGAAAGCACCTGTTAAAAGGAAACGGCGCCTTAAGATGCTAGAGGACCAATGCCGACCAGACGGCGAATGCGCTCCATGGTCGGAGTCGCACGTTCCCGGGCACGCTCTGCTCCCTTCTTGAGGATGCGGTCGATTTCCGCAGGATCGTTGACCAGGCGCTGGTAGATTTCCCGCTTGTCCTTGAGCATTTCGTTAAGATACTCGAACAGGAATTGTTTAGCTTCGCCCCAGGCGATGCCATTTTCATAGCGGCGGCGCAGATCGGCGATCTCATCTGGCGTGGCGAACGCGGAGTAAATCCCAAACAGGGTGCAGCTGTCGGGATCTTTTGGCTCCCCTGGCTCCAGCGAGTTCGTCTTGATCTTCATGATCAGCTTGCGAAGCTTGGTTTCGCTTTCGAACAGAGGAATGGTGTTGTTATAGCTCTTGGACATTTTCCGCCCGTCGAGCCCCTTCAACACCATGGCACTTTCCTCCACCACCGCTTCCGGCATGACAAAGGTTTCGCCAAACAGGTAATTGAACCGCTGGGCAATATCCCGCGTCATTTCCAGGTGCTGGAGCTGATCTTTACCGACCGGCACATGGGTGGCGTTAAACATCAGGATATCCGCTGCCATCAAGATGGGATAGCAGAACAGTCCCATGGTCACGCCTTTATCCGGATCGGCAGAGTTGGCTTCCACGTTTTCCTGAACCACTGCCTTGTAGGCATGGGCGCGGTTCATCAGCCCCTTCGCAGCTACACAGGTCAGAATCCAGTTGAGCTCGGTAATTTCGGGAATATCCGACTGCCGATAAAACACAACTTTATCGGGGTCCAGACCACAGGCCAGCCAAGTGGCGGCCACTGCCAGGGCGCTTTCCCTGACTCGCTCAGGCTCCTGGCATTTG
>JAJUGC010000090.1 GCA_029268325.1 Gammaproteobacteria bacterium
CCTGGCAGGCCCTGTCACCCTTGTACTTTGGGCGGCGCTGGCAGGTATCAGCGGCGTCTATCTGGGGGCTTTCGAGCCGGCACCACGGCTCTGGCAACGGCTTTGGAAAGGCACCGGGCTCCTGCTGTTCGTCTATGCCGTTCTGTTGCTCATTGGCGCCGTCACCGGCGGAGCCAACCCGATGCAACCTTTAGATCGGCTTTCATTCAACGCCAGCGGGCAAAACTCCGCGAGAGAGCTGGAAGTCACTCCCGTCTATAATCTTGAGCAGCTGGCGCAACAGGTGCGCCTGGCCAAGCAGTCGGGGCGTGCCGTTATGGTGGATGTCTATGCGGACTGGTGCATTAGCTGCAAGATTATGGAGCGGGATACCTTTCCTCATCCCGACGCCAGAAAACACCTACAGGAAATGCATCTGGTCAAGGTGGATGTCACCGCCAACAATGCGGAACACCAGGCTTTTCTGAGTTATTTTGGCCTGTTCGGCCCACCTGGCATCCTGTTCTACGACAGGGCCGGCCAGGAGCTAACGGATTGGCGGATCTATGGAGAGATCAGTACACGGGACTTTATCCGCCACCTGGAAAGCCTGCCTTTATGAGGCGCCTTCGCACTTGCGGATATGGTAGAAAAACTGCTGGTCACGCTCTCCCTGCTGCAACAGTTCGTGCCCCAGAAAATGGCAGAATTTCGGAATGTCGCGCTTAGTGGAGGGGTCAGTAGCCAGAACTTCCAGCACCTCACCCACCGCAATATCGTGCATTTTGTTATGCAACATCATGACCGGCTCCGGACAAAAAAGACCGGTCACATCCATAATGTGATCAATGGAATAATCGTTCTCTTGCATACCTTCATCCAGCTTTGGTCAGCACCAGTCAGGCGGGCAGCCTCCTAACAAATGCCGATATAAACCGTAACTTCCTCACGATCGTGATAAAGCTGCCGGGCCCGGATCACATAATCAATCTCCGCCGCCTCCAGCTTTCCCTGGATTCGGTGCAGGCAGCTTTGCAATTCTTCATAACGGCGTTTCATGGGCAGCTTCAGGTTGAAGATGGTTTGGCGGCAGAGACCCTTGACGAGCCAAGTGGCCATCAAGTCCGCCACCCGGCGAGGCTTTTCCACCATATCACAAACCATCCAGGCGACCGGTTGCTTGGGTTGATAGCGAAATCCATCCTCCCGCTTATGCACCACCTGCCCCGTCTCCAGCAACCCTGGATCCATGGGGCCGTTGTCCACGGCAGTCACAAACAGGCCACGCCTGACCAACTGCCAAGTCCAACCGCCGGGAGCCGCCCCCAGATCCACCGCCTTGTCACTCAAGCGAACCCGCTCCTCCCGCTCCTCTTCCGTGAGCAAGGTCAAGAAGGCTTCGTCCAACTTGAGAGTGGAACGGCTTGGCGCCTCATGGGGAAACTTCAGCCTCATAATCCCGTTATGATGGACGGAGCGATTGTCCGCTGTGCTGTAGCCCACGAATACCCGACGGGAGTCCAGGAAAAATGCATGCCCCCAGGCACGGCCCGGATTTTGAGTCTTGGTCAACAAGTCCTGCTGACGCAAGCGCTGAGCCAACGGAGCCGTAAACTTCTTGCAAAATGTCGCCAGCTCCTTGCCTTGGTTGGTATCCGGCGACTCTACCCAGAGATGCCCGAGACGTACCTGCAGGGAACGAAAGGCCGCCAGCAAAGGGGTGACCCTATCGGTTTCCGGCAGGTTGTCCATCATCGGCAATGAGAGAAACCACTGGCGGGCAAACACCAGGCTCTCGAACGCCACGCTCCGGTGAAGGCGCTTCGCATCACCAGGCACGGTCTCTACCCACTCCACATAAGCCGCATTCTTTTGCGCTTTGACGTAACCGGTGCAGCCATTCTCGGTGGCGTGATCCATGATTTCCTGGGCGCACTCGCTTTCGAAGCCGGCGCGGCAGTACAACAGGATGCGGTCGGGAGACATACTCATGGGCCTTCACAACAATGGGTTTAAGGTGGATAGAGCACCGCAAGCTAGACGGCGTCTGGATACGGCCTTTTCCGGCCGGCGCCATTATACCCTGATGATTGCGGCCGTCGCCTGATTTCTTTATTCGGACTCACCGGCAATGCAGCGATCAACAAAGCCATTGACACTCGCCACCGCCAGATCCAGATTCTCCCCATAGGAAAGGCCAGAGCGTTTCGGTGGTTGCAGGTCATGGTCTCCTTGAGGTATCCACTGCACCTGTAGGAAGGAAGGCAGTTCATAATGGGCAACTTCCTCAGGGCGTCCGAAAGGGTCCCGCTCCCCTTGCACCACCAGCGCCGGACAACGCATTTGCCCCAAATGGTCAATGCGCAAGCGATCTGGCTTGCCCGGTGGGTGAAAAGGATACGCCAGGGCAACCACTCCTTTGATGGGCAGATCCTCAGCCGCCAGAATCGTAGCCATACGCCCGCCCATGGATTTGCCTCCGATAAACAATGGCTGGACATGGGCATACCGGGAGACCATCTGGCGCCAACATTCCAACAGGACCGGCTGTCGATCAGGAGGCCGCTTGCGATTCAGAGTACGTCGTTCCCCCATATAAGGAAACTCAAACCGCACCACGGAGATTCCCTTGCCAACCAGGCGCTTCGTAAAATCTTCCATAAAGGGACTATCCATGGGGGCACCAGCGCCATGGGCCAGGATCATCAGGGCCTTGGACTGCTCAGAGAAGTTTTCTAGGTACATCTTCGTAACGGATTCAGCGCCGGCCTGTGGCACTCTTTAGGCCTCGCCGAATAAAGTGGGTTATACTAGTGGGCTCGCAAGGCAGCCCCACACTCTCTTCCAACGACACAAATCCAACAGGGACCCAGCCCATCCAGGCCAGCTTCGAAAGTGAAGTCCGCCCGTCAGGCTGTCATTGACCCAGATCAGTTCTGGAAACAATCCAAGGGAATATTCGTTGAAAATCAGGGGGTATTTTTACATACTTGCCCGCGCAAGACCTTATTAACCTTGGATCTGTCGGTAAATCCTATGAGTAATAGTGTAATCAACAACGCAACTTACAACTACAAGGTGGTGCGTCAATTCGCCATCATGACAGTTGTTTGGGGCATTGTCGGTATGGCAGTGGGCGTTTTGATCGCTGCACAGCTGGCATGGCCCCAACTTAACTTCGACACCCCATGGTTCAGCTTCGGTCGACTCCGACCCCTGCATACCAACGCGGTGATTTTCGCTTTCGGCACCAGTGCCCTGATCGCCACATCCTTTTATGTGGTCCAGCGTACCTGTCAAGCCAGGCTGTTCTCCGACGCCCTCGCCTCATTCGTATTCTGGGGCTGGCAGGCGGTCATTGTCCTAGCAATCATTACGTTGCCCATGGGCCTGACTTCCACCAAGGAATACGCCGAGCTTGAGTGGCCGATCGACATTCTGGTTGTGGTTGTGTGGGTTGCTTACGCAACGGTCTTCTTTGGAACGATCGTCAAACGTAAAACTTCGCATATCTATGTAGCGAACTGGTTCTACGGCGCATTCATTATCATGATTGCGATCCTGTACGTCGTGAACAACCTGGCGATTCCCGTCAGCCTGACCAAGTCCTACTCCATTTTCCCCGGTGCCATCGACGCCATGGTGCAGTGGTGGTGGGGCCATAATGCGGTAGGCTTCCTGCTGACCACGGGCTTCCTGGGCATGATGTACTACTTCGTACCCAAGCAAGCAGAGCGTCCTGTTTACTCTTACCGTCTGTCCATTGTCCACTTCTGGGCACTGATTACTATCTACGTTTGGGCCGGTGCCCACCACTTGCACTACAGTGCTCTGCCTGACTGGGCGCAAACCGCGGGCATGGTTATGTCCCTGATCCTGCTGGCTCCCTCCTGGGGCGGTATGATCAACGGTATGATGACCCTGTCCGGCGCTTGGCATAAGCTGCGCACAGACCCGATTCTGCGCTTCCTGGTGGTTGCCCTTTCCTTCTACGGTATGTCCACCTTCGAAGGCCCGATGATGTCCATCAAAACTGTAAACGCCCTGTCCCACAACACTGACTGGACTATCGGCCACGTACACGCCGGTGCCCTGGGCTGGGTTGCCATGATCAGTATCGGTTCCCTGTACCACCTGATTCCCCGCCTGTTCGGCCTGAAGGAAATGTACAGTACCAGCCTGATCAACGCCCACTTCTGGATGTCAACCATCGGTACCGTACTGTACATCGCTTCCATGTGGGTCAACGGTATCACCCAAGGCTTGATGTGGCGTGCAGTAAACGATGACGGCACCCTGACCTATAGCTTTGCAGAGTCCATTACCGCCAGCTATCCGGGTTACGTGGTCCGCGCAATTGGTGGCGCCATCTTCCTCCTCGGTATGTTGGTCATGGCCTACAACGTTTGGATGACGGTTCGTCAGCGCGAAGCTGAGGCCGTGGACAATCTTCCTCAAACTGCTTAAGGCCAAACCGGAGTTTTTTCATGAATCACGAAAAAGTCGAAAAAAACCTTGGTCTCATGGTCGTGCTGATCGTCTTTGCGATCAGCCTTGGAGGACTGGCAGAGATCGTGCCCCTCTTCTTCCAGGATGAAACCACTCAGCCGGTGGATGGCCTCAAGCCGTACACCGCCCTGGAACTGGAAGGCCGCGACATTTACATCCGCGAAGGCTGCCACGTCTGCCATACCCAGATGATCCGTCCGTTCCGGGCAGAAACCGAGCGCTATGGCCGTTACTCCGTGGCCGGCGAATTCGTTTGGGAATACCCCTTCCTGTGGGGCTCCAAGCGTACCGGCCCTGACCTTGCCCGCGTGGGTGGCCGTTACAGTGATGACTGGCACCGCGCCCACCTGTACAACCCGCGCAACGTTGTACCGGAGTCCATCATGCCGTCCTACCCCTGGCTCTTTGAGCGGGAGCTGAGCGGCAAGTATACGGCAACCAAAATGTCACGCCTGAAAACCCTGGGAGTTCCCTATACAGACGAAGACATTGCCGGTGCTAAGGACGCTGTACAAGGCAAGCGTGAAATCGATGCTCTGGTAGCTTATCTCCAGAGTTTGGGCACGGTACTGAAAGACAAGCGCTAACCTTATGGATATCAATACCTTTCGAGGTCTCACAACCATATTGGTGATGATTGTCTTCATCGGCATCGTCCTCTGGGCCTTCAGCCGCAAGCGCAAGTCCAGGTTTGACGATGCCGCGAACCTACCGTTCGCCGATGACGAAATCGAGAAGCGCACCCTGAACGAATCGGAGAGAAAGAAAAAATGAGTACTTTCTGGAGCATGTGGATCTCAGTGATCGCCCTGGGATCTATCTTCGGACTGTGTTGGCTGCTCCACGCAACGCGCAAGAGCCAAACCAATACAACGGAGACCACCGAGACGACGGGCCATTCCTATGATGGCATCCAGGAATACGACAACCCTCTACCCCGCTGGTGGTTGTACCTATTCTGGGGCACGATCGTCTTTGCCCTGATTTACCTGGTCCTGTACCCCGGCCTGGGTAAATTCCAAGGCCTGCTGGGCTGGTCTTCCGCCAATCAGTACGAGCGGGAAGTTGAAGTAGCAAACTCCACTTATGGGCCCCTTTACGCGGAACTGGCGGCCAAGCCCATTGAGGAGCTCGCTACGGATCCGAAAGCCATTAAAATGGGTCAGCGCCTGTTTGCCACGGAGTGTTCCGTCTGCCACGGCTCCGCAGCAACCGGCTCCCTGGGCTTCCCGGACCTGACCGACGACGACTGGCTGTACGGTGGTGACCCTGACACCCTGAAAACCACGATCACCGTGGGACGTCGGGCGATGATGCCTGCGCGGGGCATGATGGGTAACCTGACCGATGCGGAAATCACCCAGGTAGCCGCCTTCACCCGTAGCCTTTCAGGCCTGAGTGTAGATCCGGCCGCGGCTGAAGCCGGTAAGGAAATCTTCTACGGCAAGGGCAGCTGCACAACCTGTCACGGCCAGGATGCCAAAGGTATCCAAGCCATGGGCGCGCCCAACCTGACCGATAACGTCTGGTTGTATGGCAACAGCCAACAGCAGGTTGAGTTCACCATCCGTAACGGCCGTAGCGGCGAAATGCCGGCCTTTGGTGAGACCCTTTCTCCTGAAAAGATCCACCTACTGGCAGCTTACGTTTACAGCTTGTCCAACAAGCAGTAAATGTCTCTCCGAGGGCGCGGTTCGCCGCGCCCTTCCCCTCAACACCGCAGTCGACCTAAGCAATGCCGCCCTCAGGAGGCGTTATCGCTAGCTTGATTGAGAGGTTGATAGCATGGGACAAAAGATTCCAGTTCACCAAGTCGACCCTAAAGGCACGGAGCAAAAGACCGTCGAACTCTATGCCAGTCGACCGAAAATCTATGTCAAGGAAGTCAAAGGGACTTTCCAACGCCTAAGGACTGCGTCCCTCTGGCTCTTGATGGGCATGTACTTCACCTTCTGCTGGATCACTATCGATGGCCAGCAGCTCGTGTACTTCGACCTCCCCAACAGGCAGTTCCACTTGTTTGGCGCCACCTTCTTCCCTCAGGACTTTATGCTCCTGTCGTGGATGCTGATCATCTGTGCCTTCGGCCTGTTCTTTATCACCACCTTATTTGGCCGGGTCTGGTGCGGCTATACCTGTCCGCAGACGGTCTGGACCTTTATCTTCATGTGGATCGAAGAAAGGGTTGAAGGCAGCCGCAATCAGCGGATGAAACTGGACAAGGCCCCCAACGACGCCAGGAAGATTGCGAAAAAGACCATTAAGCACAGCCTGTGGCTGGCCGTGGCTTTCCTGACGGGACTTACTTTCGTCGGCTACTTCTACCCCATGCGGGAGCTGGTTCCCGACTTTTTCACCCTCAATGCAGCCAGTGGCTGGGCCTATTTCTGGATCGCCTTCTTCACCCTGGCCACCTACCTGAACGCGGGCTGGATGAGAGAGCAGGTGTGCCTCTATATGTGCCCCTATGCCCGGTTCCAGTCCGTCATGTATGACCGTAACACCCTGGCCGTATCTTACGACCCCCATCGGGGTGAGCCCCGGGGCAGCCGCAAGCGGGACGCCGACCCTCGGGAGCTTGGCTTGGGTGACTGTATTGACTGCGGCCTCTGTGTGCAGGTCTGCCCCACTGGCATCGATATCCGCGACGGCCTTCAGTACGAATGTATCGGTTGCGCCCTCTGTATTGATGCCTGTGATTCCGTAATGGAAAAAATGAACTATCCCAAGGGGCTGATCAGCTACACCAGTGAAAATGCCCTGGAAGGTAAAAAGGCCAAATACCTCCGGCCCCGTACCCTGGGCTATGGCGCCATTATGCTCCTGATGATCGGCGCAGTTGTCTTCACCATCGGCAACCGGAATGCAGTTGAACTCGATGTGCTGCGTGACCGGGGTGCCCTGTACAGCCAAACAGCCGACGGCCATATTCGTAACACCTATCTGCTCAGGATCATCAACAAGGTGGACGCCAGTCGTGAATTCGAGCTAAGCGTCACCGGCTTGGAAAACGCCAAGATCACCACAAACGTTCCGCCCTACGTGGAGCCCTTTGAAGTGATGAACGTTCCCGTGACGGTTGTGGTTGCACCGAGCGAGTTGAAAAACCGCCTGACGCCCATAGAATTTGTGATAACGGCTAAGGATGACCCAGCC
>JAJUGC010000091.1 GCA_029268325.1 Gammaproteobacteria bacterium
CCCTTTTTTACAACGTTTTAAACTGCTCCATCGATGCGCTTCAAGCGCGCATTTCCTGCTCCTGCTCAGACAGGCTGGCCTTAAATGAATCCCGGCTGAAGATCCGCTCCATATATTTCAGGATCGGCTTCACTTGCTTCTCCGGCAACTCGATGCCCAACACGGGCAAACGCCACAGGATAGGCGCTACACAGCAGTCCACAATGGTGAACTCGTCGTTGAGGAAGAACGGCTTTTCGGCAAAGATCGGCGTTGAAGAAATCAGGCTTTCGCGAAGCTCTTTACGCGCGGCCTCAACTTCGGCCGAATCCTTGCTTTCCAGAATCAGATCAACCAGACGGCACCAGTCTTTCTGAATCCGATAAATCATCAAGCGGCTATAAGCCCGAGCCACAGGATAGACTGGCAACAACGGTGGATGCGGGAAGCGCTCGTCCAGATACTCCATCATCACGTTCGGCTCGTACAACACCAGCTCACGATCAACCAGGGTCGGCAGGTCGTTGTAGGGGTTGAGATCAGCCAACTCCTCCGGCTTGTTGTCCGGATCAATGTCGATAATATCGACGGCAACACCCTTCTCCGCCAGGACAATCCGTACCCTGTGACTGTAATGGCTTTTACCATCCGAGAAGAACGTCATGGAGGACCGTTTAGTCACCACGCCCATATAGATTTACCTCACTCAAAGCTAAATCCACTAGAACCACCCCAAAACGCCACAGTTGGAGGCATACCTGAAAGCGAACTAGCGTCGATGCTTATTTGCGTCAGCAAACCCTGCTCCACGTTAGCCCGCCACCGAGGCTTGTCCCCTGGCTTTGTCTTGTTGGCAGCACTTAGTCCTGAAATGAAAATCTCCAGCGCCACATCCGCAGCGCTGGAGACTCCGAAAAGAGAGCCGCGAATTATACACCAATTCCTTAGTGTACGTCTTTCCAGTACTCGCGGTTCAACAGGTATACGAAGACGAACAGAATCACCAGGAAACCCAGCACGTACGGAGCAATGCGCTCTGCCTGCAGCCGGGACGGCTCGCCTACATAGACCAGGAAGTTTACCAGATCCTTCATGGCGCGGTCATATTCAGCCGGCGTCATGGATCCTTGGTAAACATACTTCTGACAACCTGCTCCTTCCAGGATTTGGCCCGTCAGGGGATCAATCGTCGGCTTGCCGAACTTGGGCTCTTCCGCGCACATGCCCTGCAGACCCACCAACACGTGGGGCATACC
This sequence comes from Gammaproteobacteria bacterium, assembly GCA_029268325.1. Classification (GTDB taxonomy): domain Bacteria; phylum Pseudomonadota; class Gammaproteobacteria; order Pseudomonadales; family Oleiphilaceae; genus JAEZAA01. The sequence continues at coordinate 1,236 of JAJUGC010000091.1, forward strand.
CACATCCGGGAAGATTGAGTTGTTTACCCCCCAAGGACGACGCTCATCCTGATAGAACGCCCGCAGATAGGTGTACAGCCAATCCGCACCCCGCAGACGCGCAACCAGCGTCAGATCGGGGGGAGGCGTACCGAACCAGGCAGCGGCCTCGGTCGCCGGCATGGCGCTGTGCATCAGTTCACCAATTTTGGCGCCCGTAAAGATCAGGTTTTGCTCGTACAGTTCATTGGGAATGCCCAGGTCATTTGCAACCCGCTCATAACGGGAGTGCCCCAAGGAGTGACAGCCCAAACAGTAGTTGGTGTAGAGCTGGACACCACGCTGCAGCGATGCCTTGTCATGGATATCCACATCAAAGCTGTCCAGCGCCACACCAGCGCCACCTGCTGCCCATGCAGTCACGGGCAGCATCATAAACATGAGACGAATCAACAACTGTTTCATTAGCCTGTCACCCTTTCCGGAACTGGTTTAGTCTTTTCGAACTTGCTATACCAGGGCATCAAGATAAAGAAGGCGAAGTACAGCACCGTGCACAGCGGAGCCAACCAGTCCGGCTGCTCGTTTGCAGGCAATGCACCGCAGATACCCAGGATGACAAAGCTCACCGCGAAAATCGCCAGCCAGATCTTGCTCAGCCAACCCTTGTAGCGAATGGACTTGACCGGGCTACGGTCGAGCCATGGCAGCACAAACAGGATCGCAATGGCGGCACCCATCACTACCACACCCCAGAACTTGGCGGACAGCCCCAGGAAGGGAATGGTCACCGCACGCAACATGGCGTAGAAGGGAGTGAAGTACCATACAGGCGCAATATGCACCGGAGTCTTCAAGGGGTTGGCCGGCTCAAAGTTCGGCTTCTCAATGAAGTAGCCGCCCATTTCCGGGAAATAGAACACCACGACACAGAAGACAAACAGGAAGATAACCAGTGCAACCAGGTCATGGACCGTGTAGTACGGATGGAAGGGGATACCATCCAGGGGACGGCCGTACTCGTCGGTTTTCTTCTTGATCTCAATACCATCAGGGTTGTTGGAACCCACTTCGTGCAGAGCCAGAAGGTGCAGTACCACCAGACCCAGGATCACGATCGGTAACGCGATGACGTGCAACGCGAAGAAGCGGTTCAGGGTAATACCGGAGATCAGGTAGTCACCACGGATCCACTGGGTCAGGCCATCACCGATGACCGGAATGGCTCCAAACAGGGAAACGATCACCTGGGCCCCCCAGTAGGACATCTGCCCCCAGGGCAACAGGTAGCCGAGGAAGGCCTCTGCCATCAAGCAGAGATAGATGGTCATACCGAAGATCCAAACCAGCTCACGCGGCTTTTTGTAGGACCCATACATCAGGCCGCGGAACATGTGAAGGTAGACCACCACGAAGAAGGCGGATGCTCCGGTGGAGTGCAGGTAACGCAACAGCCAGCCGTATTCTACATCACGCATGATGTATTCAACGGAGGCAAAGGCACCCTCGGCCGTGGGGTTGTAGCTCATGGTCAGCCAGATACCGGTGATGATCTGGTTGATCAGGACAAACAGGGACAAGGAACCGAAGAAGTACAGGAAGTTGAAGTTCTTCGGCGCATAGTACTTGCTAAGGTGTTTTTCGTAGGCTTGGACGATCGGCAGACGCTCATCGATCCACTGAATAATCCGATTCATTAGGCTGTCTCCTCGTCAACGCCGACCATAATGGTGTTGTCGTCAATATAACTGTAAGGAGGCACCAACAGGTTCAGGGGCGCCGGGACAGACTTGAAGACACGTCCAGCGAGGTCGAACTTACTACCGTGACAGGGGCAGAAGAAACCGCCCAGCCAGTCACTACCCAGGTCCGCAGGCCCTACTTCCGGGCGGTACTGAGGGGAACAGCCCAGGTGGGTACAGATACCAACGACCACCAAGAACTCAGGACGCAGGGAGCGCAGCTGGTTCTGAGCATACTCAGGCTGCTGCGGCTCTTCAGACTGGGGATCCAGAACTTTGCTGTCCATCTGCTTGATGTGCTCGATCATTTCTGGCGTACGGCGGATAACCCAAACAGGTTGGCCACGCCACTCAACAGTCATCTGCTGTCCTGGCTCAAGCTTGCTGATATTGACTCGCACGGGGGCACCGGCAGACTTCGCTTTGGCGCTGGGGTTCCAGGAGGCCACAAAAGGCACGGCAGCGCCGACGACCCCTACCCCGCCGACAACCGAAGTTGCCCCAACGAGAAAACGACGCCGGCTCTGATTCACGTCGCCATGATTCATACAGGTTTTCTCCCACTACGCAACGAGCGGCCACAGCTCTCTCAGGCCGCCGCTGCCAAATTAAAAAATCTTCAGGTCCAGGAATTGCGGCACACATACTAATTAAATTGGCTTGTCGATACAAGAACAGTACTCTTTTACGACCTGCCAACTGCCATGTTCTTGACCTGCGCCAAGTAACCTCCACAAACAAAAACGCCCAGCACAGGCCGGGCGTTTTGTGATAGAGCTCGCGATTAACGCTTGGAGTACTGCGGACGCTTACGCGCTTTGCGCAGACCCACTTTCTTACGCTCAACTTCACGGGCATCGCGGGTTACGAAGCCTGCTTTACGCAGTTCGCCGCGCAGAGTCTCGTCGTAATCGATCAGGGCACGAGTCAGACCATGACGGATCGCACCTGCCTGGCCGAAGCTACCGCCACCGGCAACAGTCACCTTCACGTCAAACTTGTCGGCCATACCCACCAACTCAAGCGGCTGACGCACAATCATGCGAGCAGTCGGGCGACCAAAATAAACATCAAGCGGGCGATCATTTACAGTAATCTGACCGCTGCCTGACTTAATAAACACACGCGCCGTGGAGGTTTTACGACGCCCGGTACCATAATTTTGCGTAGCTGCCATAGTAACCTTCCGTTAGATGTCCAATTGAATGGGTTGTTGAGCTGCGTGCGGATGCGAGCTGCCCGCGTAGATTTTGAGCTTGCTCAGCATTGCGCGACCCAGAGGGTTTTTCGGCATCATGCCGGTGACCGCCAACTCAATCACCCGCTCAGGCGCATGATCGATCATCTTTTCGAAAGACATGGACTTCAGACCACCGGGAAAACCGGTATGGCGATAGTACACTTTGTCTTTGGCTTTGTTGCCGGTAACACGAACCTTCTCCGCGTTGATCACGACAATGTAGTCGCCTGTGTCAACGTGAGGAGTGTATTCTGCTTTGTGTTTGCCCCTCAAGCGACGGGCAATTTCAGTGGACAGACGACCCAGGGTCTTGCCTGCTGCGTCGACCACGTACCAGTCACGCTTTACGGTTTCTGGCTTAGCACTAATCGTTTTCATCGAATTCCGCCTTTGTCAATCAAGGCTTCCCAATAGAAAGAGCCGGGCATTCTACCCGACCAGGGAAGATGAATCAATAAACATACCATCCCGCCACGATGCGGTTCGGGGCTATGACCGCATCATAGTGTTTTGCAAATCCGGGCGCGAGATTATAGTCGAACCAATTCCTAGTTACCAGAGTATTTTTTCCGATTTCAACCACACCCGGTCAAACCAAGCTTCCAGCTGCGGCTTTTTCATCCAAGGCCGGCTGCGGAAACTCACATTCAAAAAGGTCACAGGCATTACGCCATAGCTGCCTGGCCAGGGCTTGGGGCGACTCCTCCCGTAACTCCGCCAGGGAGTCTAACACCTCCGGGAGCCATTGGGGTGAATTACGCAGCCCTGGGCGACCCGCCATCGCCATATCCGGCGCATCCGACTCGAGCACCAGCTTGTCCAAGGGAATATGGCGGATCGCTTCCCGCGTCTTGCGCGCTCGCTGATGGGTGATCACTCCCCCGATCCCCAGCCACAAGCCAGAGTCCACAAAGTTTTCAGCTTGCTGGCGACTGCCGCTGAAGGCGTGAATGACCCCCTTCCCTATCCTGCGACGACGCAGCTCTGCACAGACTTCATCATGAGTCTTCACCGAATGGATGATAACCGGCTTGGAAAATTCCTGGGCCAGATCCAGCTGCGCTCGAAACAGCTCCCACTGCACCTCCAGACTCGGCTTACGGGCATCCACGCCGATTTCCCCCACCGCTAACAGGATATCGGACTCAGCCCTCAGCATCTGTCGCAACACTTCAAGCTGCTCGGGGCTATGCTCCTCAATAAAGTACGGGTGCAAACCCAGGGCCGGGAACAGGCCGGAATGCCGTCGACACAGCTCAAGCAGCCGGCTCCAGGTTGCGGCCCGCACCCCAGGAATGACCAGGTGACAGACACCAGCACTCCTGGCCTGCTGCAACACTTCATCTCGGTCCTGGTCGAAACACTCAAAATCCAGATGACAGTGGCTGTCGATCAACCGCATCCCTTTCTCCTCTCACGGACAGAGTCAGCGGGTTCCTGGGCGGTCTGGCACCGTCCATCCACAAAGCAGCGCCGCTGTCAGTCCTTAGTTATCTCCCGCGCCCTGATGGTGCTCGCGGGTTTTGTGGAAGCGGATATCCGGATACCGCTCCATGGCTAACTGGAGATTCACCATGGTCGGCGCAATATAGGTGAGGTTATCCGCCCCATCGAGGGCCAGGTTTTCACTCACCTTGCGGCGGAACTCGTCCAGCTTCTGGGGACTGTCGGAACTCACCCAGCGTGCCGTGGCCACATTCACCGTCTCGTAGATGGCATCCACCTTATATTCCGCTTTCAGACGATGGACCACCACGTCAAACTGCAGGGTACCGACCGCGCCAACGATCAGGTCGTTGTTGTTAAGGGGACGGAACACCTGAACAGCCCCCTCCTCGGACAACTGGATCAATCCCTTTTGCAGTTGCTTCGCTTTCAACGGATCCCGCAGGCGAATGCGTCGAAACAGTTCCGGGGCGAAGTTGGGGATGCCCGTAAATCGCATGACCTCACCCTCGGTGAAGGTATCCCCAATCTGGATCGTACCGTGGTTGTGCAACCCAATGATGTCACCGGCATAGGCTTCTTCCGCCTGCTCCCGATCTCCCGCCATGAAGGTCACCGCATCGGAAATCCGCACATCCTTGCCGATACGGACCTGGTGCATCTTCATGCCTTTTTCATAGCGTCCGGAGCAAATCCGCATGAAGGCGATACGGTCCCGATGCAGGGGGTCCATATTGGCTTGTATTTTAAAGACGAAGCCCGTCAATTTCTCTTCATTGGCATCCACCGTCCGTGTATCGGTTTGACGGGGCATGGGAGCCGGAGCCCACTCCACAAGACCGTCGAGCATATGGTCCACCCCAAAGTTCCCCAAGGCGGTTCCAAAGAAAACCGGCGTCAGACGCCCCTGGAGGAAGGCATCCAGCTCAAACTCGTGGGAGGCGCCCTTGACCAGCTCGACCTCATCCCGCAGCTGATCCGCTAGGTCGCCCAGTTTGGCATCCAACTCCGGGTTATCCAGACCTGCAATCACCTCGCTGTCCTGTACCGTATGGCCTTTACCGGACTGGTACAAAATGATCTCATCCCGCAGCAAGTGATAGACGCCTTTGAAATACTTGCCTTGTCCGATGGGCCAAGTAACCGGAGCACACTGGATATTGAGGATGGTTTCCACTTCATCCATCAGCTCAATTGGATCACGGATATCCCGGTCCAGCTTGTTCATGAAGGTCAAAATGGGGGTGTCCCGCAGACGCGCCACCTCCATCAGCTTGATGGTCCGCTCCTCCACACCCTTACCGCTGTCAATCACCATCAGACAGGAGTCCACGGCGGTCAGTGTGCGGTAGGTGTCCTCGGAAAAGTCCGCGTGACCCGGCGTATCGAGCAGGTTAACCAGACAGTGGCGATAAGGAAACTGCATGACCGAGGTGGTTACCGAGATTCCCCGCTCCTTTTCCATCTCCATCCAGTCGGACTTGGCATGCTGGCCCGACTTCTTGCCCTTGACGGTACCGGCCTTCTGAATGGCACCACCATGCAGCAGTACCTTTTCGGTGATGGTGGTTTTACCAGCATCCGGGTGGGAGATAATGGCAAAGGTACGGCGCTTGGCAACTTCATCACGATAACTGGTCATGGACTAACCTTGTAGCTCAACTCAAAATGAATCGCGCATTATAGCGGGACTGGAGGCCAGTCAAAAGCAAGGCCGGACAGACTTCAGCGGGAAGCCTCGTAACGTCCCTGGTCGAGGGTTTTCAGGTATTGGGGCGCGAAGACCATGAGACCGGTGATCACCATGCCATTGATAAAGCCTTCCGGAAAGGCGATCAACAGAGCATATGGGAGATACTGTTGGACGATATCCTGGAGGCTATAGACTCCCCCTAACCAGAA
>JAJUGC010000092.1 GCA_029268325.1 Gammaproteobacteria bacterium
GAAGTGGTCGATGTCGATAAACATCAAGGCGGTCTTGATCTTCTCCCGCTCCGCCTGGGCAATGGCCTTTTCCAGCCTTAGGCGAAACAGCTCCCGGTTTTCCAGCCCGGTCAGGCTGTCATGGTAGGCCAGGCGCTCCATCTCATCCTTGCTGCGCTTGAGCTGGGTGATGTCTTCACAGGCCAGCACGTAATGAGAAACCTGCCCCTGGTCATCCTCTATGCCCGACACCGACACCTGCACCCAGAGCCGCTGGTTATCCGGCCCCAGACACTCCAGCTCGGTCCGTACCTGACTTTGGGAGCGCCGTCCCAGCACATTGGCACCGCACTCCGGCAACTGGATCTTGGGCCCGAGAGCAGAGGTATGCTTATTGAGTACCTGCTCTTCCTCAAGGCCAACCAATTCCAGAAAGGCGGCGTTGACGTACACGATCATGCCGACCGCATCCGCCACCACAATACTGCTACGGCTACTGTCAGCAGCCTTGGACAAAAGTCGCAAGGACAGCTCCCGTTGCGCCCGCTCATCGAGCTCCCGCTGTAACTCCAGATTGGTCTTGGCAAGCTCCTGGGTTCGCTCCTCAACCTTCAGCTCCAACTCCTGGTTGAGCCGGAACAGGGCACGCTCTTTCTCCACCAGGTTCTGGGTATGGCGAAACAAGGCTTCATTGGCCTTGACCAGCAGTTCAGTCTTACGGTCTACCGCCTTGCGCAGGCGCCGGTTGAACAGGCCCAACAGGAAAATGCCCACGACTCCCAAAGCGCAAACCACACCCAGCCCCCAGAGCAGGCGGCGCAAGCCCGTTTCGTCGAAAACTGCATTGGGAGAGTAGATAAACCCCTTGAGGTCGTAGTTAGTCGGCGCCTTGCCCAGGCTGACAAAGGTCTCCGCCATGGCCAGCCAGCGGCCAGGATTCATGCGGCCCAGGTTTTCAGGGTCTGGCCCGAGCACACGCAAAACAGCGTCGGCCTCATAGGCCAGCTCTTCCCAGCTTAGCCGGTCGGAGTACTTTTCCAGGATCAGATCGATCACCTCGTCGGGATGTTCCATGACATACCGCCAGCCCTGCAAGGTTGCCTCCCGAAACCGGTGCACTTCGTCGGGCCGGCTATGAATGCGGCTTTCCTGGGTAAAGAGAGTATCGTCGTAGAAGTCGACCCCATAGTTACGGGGGTACATCAGATTAACGGCGATCTTGCGCTTCTGCATCAGATAGGGATAGTTGGTCGAATACACCGCCATGGCATCAACCCGGCCCCTAATCAGGTCCTCCAGGTCAAAGCTGTGAGGCACTACCTGAATATCGTTGGGACCAACGCCTTCTTGCTTAAGCATGCTCAGCACAGCGCTGCTGTTGTAATCCAGAGAGAGCATGACCCGCTTTCCCGCAAGATCCGCGGGCGTGGCGAGGTTGGACTCGGCAAGGCTCATCAACATCATGGGAGAATGCTGGAACAACACCGCCAGCGCGGTCACGCCCACCCCTTGCATCTTGTAATACAGCAGGGATGGGCCGGCGACCCCATAGTCGGCGCGCCCTTCTATAACTTCAGTAACAGGGTCTACATCCTGTGCTGACTCCAACAGGCGCACATCCAGGCCTGCGGCCTTATAAAAACCTTTTTCCTGAGCAGCGTAGAATCCGGCGGACTGGAACTGATGGAGCCACTTGAGCTGAACGGTGACAGGGGTTAACGGCAAGGAAGAAGCCTGGGCTAGACTTAGGCTCCCTCCAAACAACACGATTACCAGAAAAAGCATGCCTTTCGACATATTGCCTCGCTAAATCCTTGCGAATGTATTGTCAGTTCCTGACCATTCCCCTCATGTCCGGGCGTGAGCCCGTCCTGAATGCGCCTCCGGGGCGGTCGCTCCTGTGCCACCCAGAACCGCATCATCAGCCACATAGAAGCAAGCCGGGATCTCCCCCCTTGCCTTCCCGCCAGTTCCGGCAAGGCCAACTTTGCCTATAGAATAGAGGCCCGTAGGGATGCATATTTGTTGACGAGTACCCAACCATTCTAGTTGGTCGCTTACCAAACGCCAATAAGATACATTGCATGGAACCTGGACCTTCAAGTCAGGAAGCACTTCAAAGCCTGCTTTCAGAACGCAGCTGCAACCTGCGCAGCCGCCACCTTGCTAACTTTCGAGACTGGCTCGCTCCCCTGTTAGCCCAATGGCAACAAAGCCTCGTCTTCCAGGCCAGAGTTGAAATTCGTGACATCCGTCACAGCTCACCCCTCCTCAGGCAACTCGAACATGACCTACGCCAGACAGAGCGCCAGGACCAGGAATCTGAAAGCTTCACCGAAATTTCTCAGGTAGAAAAAGACCTTTCCAATACAGCAAAGGCCCTGAAAGGTTTGCATGGAGCCTGGCAGCAAGCCACAGAACCGGAGCGCCAGCAGGCGCTCAAAGATAAGCTGGAAGGATTTCGCCAGCAGCAGCTGCATTTGGAGACCCGCTTGCGCCACCTGGTTGAAGCAAGTCCTACGCGGCAGCGGGTAATACAGTTGAGAGAGCAACTGGACCAGCTCAAAGAAAGCCTGGGGCTGGTCGACAAGGAAAAGCAGTTGGCGGCGCTCTTGCGCCGGCAGGGTCAAAGCAGTGGCCAGGCAGGACAGGATTTTGAGGCCAGAGCCCTTCAAGCCACCCAGCATTTCATCTTGCCCGGGATACAGCCCATGGACAGCCCCGTGGAGCGAATCCAGGTCTTAACCGGTGTAACCCTGGGCGCCGCCCGCATGGAGCTGGATCAGCTGATCGTGCAAACAGCCACCCGGAAAGATGAGGCGGTCCTGGTCTTGGCCCTGGTGGAAACCAAGCACAACATCAATGACCTGGCCCATGGTTTTCGCCAGCGTCAGGAAAACCTGGCCTGGCTGACCGGAACCCCTACAGGCTATGATCCTGAGCTGTACCGCAACCGAAACTTTCCCAACGGACACTTCGACCAGGAAGTTTGCTGGGCCCAGGATGGACGGGAATATCTGTTCCGGCCGGTGTCATTTCGGTTATTCCATCCGGAAACTAGCGGGTATTTTCTGGAGCGCCTGTACTTCATCACCCGCCCCGGCCCGCTATGGGGCCTGTCATCGGCTGCCCTGAGCCGCCTCCAGTACCGGATCGCCACGGATGAGCGCTGCCAACTGGATGATGATGGCTACCTGCAGAGCCTTCTGGAATGGTGCCAGAGCCTGGCCGAACCACTGGAAACACCGGACTTGCTACGGCTGTATTGCGAAACACCGGCAAAGGCCAAACACATTATCCTTCTGCCTTGAGGCCTCACAAGGGTAACGAGTGCTCCCAAAGACACCCCTGCTCCACCACGACCAAACCACCATGGTCGATCACTTCTGCCCGCAGGCCATAGACCTGGGCCAGCCAATCCGGCCGTCTGGCTGACGGCCGGAACTGATTAATCGGCAGCTTCCCACAGGCGAGCCGTTAAACCCCGTCGGCCACAAAGGGATTGGTCTTGCGTTCCTGACCAAAGGTGGACATGGGGCCATGTCCAGGAATAAAGACCACGTCATTTCCCAAAGGCCAGAGCTTTTCCCGGATTGAACGGATCAGATCCTGATGGTTGCCTTTCGGGAAGTCGGTGCGGCCAATGGAGCCGGCGAAGAGCACATCCCCTACCTGAGCCAGCTTGCTCTCGGGATGGTAGAACACCACATGCCCCGGAGTGTGTCCCGGACAATGCAGCACCTGCAGGGTCAATTCGCCCACCTGGACGCGGTCGTCGTGCTGTAGCCAGCGGTCTGGCGTGAAGGCCTTTGCGGTGGGGAAGCCAAACATGGTGCTTTGCTGGGGCAGCATCTCGATCCAGAACTGGTCGTCCTGGTGAGGCCCTTCGATTGGCAGCTGAAGCTTTTCCGCCAGTTCGCCCGCCGCACCGGCATGGTCGATATGGGCGTGGGTCAACAGGATCTTCTCCAGGGTGAGCCCTTCCCGTTCAACAGCCTGCATGACCTTGCCCAGATCGCCACCGGGATCGATTACCGCTGCCTTGCGGGTTTTCTCGCACCAGATCAGCGTGCAGTTCTGTTCAAAAGGAGTAACGGGAATAATCAGATATTTCATTACGTGTATCCGGATCCAAAAAACAGGAATTGCCATTTCGCAGGCCAGGTACCCTGGAAGCCTGCCTGGATGAATAGGCCCAGTATAACAACGCTCCGCCCAGGCTGACACCGACACCAAGAGGGTTGGAAATACCGATCCAGGTCAATTTTTCAGTCGCTCTCTCCCCAGGCCCCGGAATTTTTTGAGCCATGTCAAAAAGAGAGGCATTGCCAACTCCTAGGATGAAGCTATACGCATTCATGACCATTAGGAGAGTACTAATGAAAAAGTCGACGTTTCTTACCACCTCCCTTGCTGCCGCCATCCTCGCATTGCCGACGGTAACCATGGCGCACGAGGCTAACTCGTTCATTTTGCGGGTTGGTGCGGTCATGGTCGAACCGAATGAGGACAGCAGCGACTTGTCTGTCAAAACCGCGGACATCGGCACTGTTGAGAACGCACGGGTTGGCTTGAACAGTGACACCCAGTTGGGGATCAACTTCACCTATAAGTTCACCGACAACCTGGGTATTGGCGTATTGGGAGCAACTCCGTTCAAGCATGATATCCAATCGGCAGGCCTGCTCTCCGATCTTGGCCTGGGCAACCTGGGCTCGACCAAGCACCTGCCGCCCACCGTTACCCTGCAATACTTCCCGCTGTCTCCCAGTTCCAAGGTCCAGCCTTATGTGGGAATCGGTTTCAACTACACCACGTTTTTCCAGGAAGATACCAGTAGCGATCTGACGGCGGCCTTCCAGACCGTTGCCGATCTCAACAATGTTGCAGTCACCGTCACCGGTGTGGATCTGAAGCTGGATGACTCCTTCGGCTTGGCAGCTGAACTGGGCGTGGACTATATGCTGACCGACCGCCTGATGCTGAACGCCGCGATCTGGTATGCGGACATCGATACCGAAGCCACCCTGACCGGCAAAACCGAGGAAGGCATAAACGTCAAGGCCAAGCTGGATGTGGACATCGACCCCATGGTCTACATGGTCAGTGTTGGCTACAAGTTCTAAGCCACAAACTCTTAGCTCTCCATACGGTAAGGCAGCAAGGACGCTGCCTCTGCCATATAGGACTCCATATACCGCTTCTCCTGCCTCAAAAAATCGGCAACCGGCCCTACAAACCGTTCATCCGCCAGCCAGTGATACGAACAGGTATAACGGGGCTCAAACCCTCTCAACAGCTTATGTTCGCCCTGGGCGCCCGCATCAAAGTCCTTCAGGCCATGGGCAATGCAGTAATCAATCCCCTGGTAGTAACAGGTCTCGAAATGCAGGTGGTTGTACTCCTGCAAACATCCCCAGTAGCGGCCATAGAGCCTGGTGGCATTTTTCAGGAACCAAGCCGCGGCGACCATTCGCCCTTCCCGCTCGGCAATGATTAACAGCACCTGTTCGGGCATATCCCGGATAAGCCGTACAAAGAAATCCCGAGTCAAATAGCCCCGCTGGCCCCGCTTGAGATAGGTGGCCTGGTAGAACACGTAGAATTGATCCAGGATCGCTGGCGGAATCTCCCCACCTTCCAGCCATTGGAAGGTAATTCCCTGGGCACGGACACTCTCGCGTTCCTTGCGTACATTCTTACGCTTACGAGACGTGAAAGAGCCGAGAAACTCGGTAAAGCTGGAATATCCGGGATTCTGCCAGTGAAACTGTACGCCCAGGCGCTTGAGGGATAACACCGGCTCCAGCAGCCCCTGGGTTGTCTGGTCAGGAAACAACAGGTGCCAGGAGGAACACTGGTGCTCGGCGGCACGCCCCTGGACCGCCTGCACGATGGCTGACACCAGCTCCGGGTCTTCTTGCTTCATCAACAGGCGCGGCCCTTCGCAGGGCGTGAAAGGAACCGCGCTCAGCAACTTCGGGTAATAGCTCAATCCCGTCTGCTGGTAGGCTTCCGCCCAAGCCCAGTCGAATACATACTCTCCCCAGGAATGGGATTTTTCATACAGGGGCAGTAACGCCAGCAGCTCCTGCCCGCGACGCACCTCCAAATGGCAGGGCTTCCACCCACTACGGCTGTAAACGGACCAGGAGGCTTCCAAGGCATGGAGATATTCATAGCGTAGAAAAGGATAATCAGTACCCGCCAAAGCATTCCAGGTGGTTTGGCCGATTTGGGAGATTCGGTCAACGAAACGAAACTCGTATAGATCCATACCTTATTTCCGACAGGGTTGCCTTTCCCTCTGCCCCGATTGAGCCCCCCAATCATTACCATTGGGAAGATTTATTGTCATTCTCAAATGGGATTCATTATTATTTGCATATAGAGATTCGCAACTGAGCGCGATCCACCAATTCCCATAGACGGAGGCAGTTATGAAAACCATTACATTCGCATTGATGCACTTTACCATCGCCTTTTCCGTCGTGTATCTGGTGACCGGCAGTATTGCACTGGGTGGAGTGGTGGCAGTGATCGAACCCTTGCTCAACACTGTGGGCTACTTCTTCCACGAGAAAGCCTGGGATAAAGCCCGCCGCCGCAAAAATGCAGCCCAGTTTACCCCGACCGGACACTTGCATGCCTGACCAGGGAAAAACATACTCCACGGATGGCCTATTGGAAAAGTTCCCAAGCCAGCCCGGCCCAATCTCCTGGCCGGGCCGCCGTCCCCAGATTACACTTGGATTTTCCCGACGACTCCCATAAGGTTGCTGTAAGGGCACGGCTCAACCTTTGCACTTGAACCTTGGCTGTTGACCGTCAACGCAAGGTTGGACTTTCTCCGCCGTACAACACCGATCAAAAAGGAATTTGACCATGGTGACCTGGATTCTGTTCCTCATCGCCGGCCTCTGGGCCCTTGCCTACTTTCAGGCAAACCGGGTGCAATGGACCGTGGGAGTCTTGATCCTGCTGGTGCTCGGCGAGCTCATGACCGACACCTCCCTGCTCCTGGTATGGCTGCTATACCTGGCCGCAGCCGTTGCGCTCAACTCCACCCAACTGCGCCAGAGCCTGATCACTGAACGGTTGTTTGCCTGGTTCCGGCGGGTTCTGCCACCAATTTCAGACACCGAACGGGAAGCCATTGATGCGGGCACTGTCTGGTGGGATGGCGAAGTCTTTCGGGGCCAGCCCGACTGGAACAAGCTGCTGGATGCCCCGCTACCTGGACTTACCTCGGAAGAACTGGCCTTCCTGGATGGCCCAACAGAGGAACTGTGCCGGCGCCTGGATGACTGGAAAATCACCCAGGAACTGAACGACCTGCCCGCCGATATTTGGGATTTTCTCAAGCAGAACCGCTTTTTCGGCATGATTATTCCCAAGGAATACGGCGGCCTGGGGTTTTCCGCCCGCGCCCATTCCGAAGTGGTGATGAAGATTTCCACCCGCAGCCTGACCGCTGGTGTCACCGTGATGGTTCCCAATTCCCTGGGCCCGGGTGAGCTGTTGCTGCACTATGGCACCGAAGAACAGAAACA
>JAJUGC010000093.1 GCA_029268325.1 Gammaproteobacteria bacterium
ATCAGCACCACATGCCGGTAATCCTTGATCAGGTCCCGCACATAGGCCAGTTGCTGGCACTGGGCGCGCATTCCCAGGGAGAGGTGCATCATCACCAGCACCAGGGGATCGGAAGCCTTGCCGTACTGGACCACGATGCAGCCCCGCCCCGGGATAATGCCCGGCAGCCGGTGCTGTTCCACGCCCAGGGGCCGAAACCGGCTCAACACCCCATTGCTGTGCTGGGCCAGGCGCCCCAGGTTGCGATTCAGCTGCTGATACCAGAACGGGTGGCCGCTACGTTCGGCCAGGTACTGGACCTGGTTGATAAACCCACTGCGCAGACTGCCGCCATCACACTCCTGCAACGCCACCACATCGAACTGGCGCAGCAGGCAGGCAATCCGGTCCAGGTTGGAGATCCGCTCGTTATAGGGCAGGAAGTGCTGCCAGCTGCGGGTAAAGTAGTGTCGATAGGAGGCCGTGGAAATGCCTACCTGGATATTGAAGCTGAGCAGGCGGATATGCTCACTCGGCTCAAACTCGTCAGCCCGGTCAAACCCTCCGTACTCTCCCTCGTTACGGGGCTGAGCAGACGACAGGGAGGAAAGCCGGGCCTTGATGTTTTCATACATCAGCAAAGAATCTCCTCTGTCAGGCTAAGTCGCGGCAGCGCCGCCCTGACCAAACCACGCCCTAAACGACTACCCGAGGATCAGGAGCCCGGATATTGGCGCTCCTTCGCTATCAGATAGTCCGCTACCTTGAGCATTGTTTGCAGGTTACCAACCGAACCCGCCTCAATGACGTACTTGCCATTCACCACCAGGGCCGGCACGCCGGATACCCGGTACTTGCGGGCGCTTTCATTGGCTTGCTTCACCTTAGCGCTGACCGCGAAGGAATTATAGCTTCCGCGAAATACCTTTTCGTCAAACCCAAGCTCCTCGACGAACTTCGCCAAGGCATTCAAATCGTTCAAAGGACGGCGTTCCCGCACCAAGGCATCAAAGATCGGCTGACGAATCTGCTCTTCAATTCCCATGGCCTCGGCCGCATAGAAAGCCCGGGCATGAACTTCCCAGCTCTTATTGAGGGAAGCCGCCAGCGGACGGAAGTCCACATCACTCTGCAGACCTTTACGCCACTCCTTCACCAGGGGCTCCAGTTGATAGCAGTAGGGGCACCCATACCAGAAAAGCTCCACCACCTCGATCTTTGACGGATCACGCGTGGGAACCGGTGTTGCCAGCGTCTTATAGTGACGCCCTTCCTCGTAGCTAACTTGCCCTCCTTGCTGGGCAAACACAGCCAACGGCCACATCACCACCAGTGCCAATATTCCCGCTACCAGACTACGCATGAAACCCTCTCTTCATTGTTCTTCTCAAGACTATTTAGCCAGCTTGTACCGAGCCGTCATACCGCCCGCAGTATCCAACCAGACAGACCAGTCCAACCAGCCAGACCAGTTGCGTTCAAAGAATAACGCTTCTCTTTGACGGAAAAATACCGAACCAGTTCGATTTTATCTACTTTTAACTTCCTGGATCTTGCCCCAATGGGCCAAACCCCTTTCAGGAAAATCTTCAAACCAATAAAAAAGGCGGGGTTAGCCGCCTTTTTGGGTTCGGAACTCGGCAAAGCCGTGCTTAGTTGTGCAACCCGAAAATGTAGCTGGATACAGCCGTGATTTCCGCATCACTCAATTTAGCGGCAATGTCGCGCATCATACGGGATTCGCCGTCATTGGTACGCTCACCGGAACGGAACTTCTTCAGCTGGGCTTCGGTGTAGGTCGGATGCTGACCGCTCAGCTTGGGATAACCGGCAGGCGCATTACCCTCTCCGCTCGGCATATGGCAAGACGTACAGGCCGGGATACCTTTAGCCAGGTTACCACCCCGGTACAGGGCTTCACCCAACTCGACCAAGTCTGCATTGGCTGCACCTGTGGTGCCTTTCTGGGAAGCAAAGTAAGCCGCCAGGTCTTGCAGATCCTGCTCATTGAAGGCATCCAGCATGCCGATCATTTCCGGCACAACCCGCTCACCGGCCTTGATATCCTTCATTTGCTTGAGCAGATAAGGTGCACCCTGACCCGCCAGTTTAGGAAAATTAGGCACCAGGCTGTTGCCGTCCGCACTGTGGCAGGCCACACACATACCAGCTTTGCTCTGACCGGCTTCCGGATTTCCCGCAGCCTGAGCCAGACCCATGAACCCAACTGCAACGACAAGTCCAGCTAAAACTCTCTTCATGTTTGCCCCACTTCAAATCTCTTCAGTATGCCCGCCACCTTCGGTGGGGACTCGGTCAGACCCGGACCGCAATCATCCGTACGCCCGGGCATTCCACAAGCTTCGATCCTAGTGCACTCGGTCGGAGACGCCATTGCGCATCCCAACAGTTAAGCAGACGTTTGCAGCCTAAGGAACGGCCTAACCAGAAACCATACGCAAGTGCTATTTCTACAAGTACTTTTCGGATTTAGCTACCGAAAAGCGCGGGACATTATACACCAATCAAGGCATACGTGAATGGATGTACGAACCGTTGCAGGTCATAAAAACGACAGAATTTGATGTCTCTTTACGAAAAAGCCGAAGAAACTCTCTACTTATGCCTGTAATGTGGCATCATTTCTTGCCGCTACTGGGCTCTACGGCCGATTTCGGGCGCGCGCTGGGCCATAGCAGAGCTATGGCAAGCATTGGCAACGCCGCCCGGGCTTTGGATAAAGCTCATGACAGGAGCTGGCCACAGTGTCCGCAATGGAGGAATGTCCGCCGTGAACGCATCAGACTTGTTTAAACTGTCCTATAACACCGCACGCTTCTTGCAAAGTGCAGAGACCCTGGCCCAGTGCCCGCCCGACCAAGGCTGTGAAATTGCCTTTGCGGGCCGTTCCAATGCCGGCAAGTCCAGCGCCATCAATACCATTACCGGACACAACAAGCTGGCCCGCACCAGTAAAACCCCTGGGCGTACCCAGCTGCTCAACTTTTTCTCGCTGCAGCACCCGGATTGCCGCCTGGTAGACCTGCCCGGCTACGGCTACGCCAAGGTATCCAAGGAGCAGCAACAAACCTGGCAGCAGCACCTGAACCGGTATCTGGAGCAACGGCAATCGTTGCAGGGGCTGGTCCTGGTCATGGATATCCGCAACCCCATGACGGAGTTCGACCAAATGATGCTGAACTGGGCAGAAGCCTCCGAGCTGCCGGTGCTGGTGTTGCTGACCAAGGCGGACAAGTTCAGTTTCGGCCAGGCCAAGAGCCAGCTCCTCAAGCTGCAGCGCCAGCTGGCTTCAGCCGATGGGCGCGTCCAGCTGATCTTGTTTTCCGCCCTGAAGAAGATGGGCGTGGACGAAGCCCGGGAACGCCTGGACAGGATGTTTGAGGCAGGCCTGGCCGGATCCGACCAGCCTTCCCTTAACAATACGCCAGAGTAAACATCCGAGGCGGGTCGTGCCCCTGCCTCGCCAGAAAAAAGCCAAAAAAAGACCCTGGGCTAAAAGGCCAGGGTCAAGCGCTAGGGTTTAGTCGCGGCAGGAAGTAAAAAACAAGGAAGACGAAATGAAAAAGCCTCTCACTTCATTGGTTGCCGCCCTACTAAGACTACTGGATTAAGAAAAAGTTCTTTCCTCGCGAATACAAGGCGAAAAAAAAACATCAAATCGCGCTCATCCGATCCAGGGAGCCGGGCAGGTACTTCTGCTGGA
This sequence comes from Gammaproteobacteria bacterium, assembly GCA_029268325.1. Lineage (GTDB taxonomy): Bacteria > Pseudomonadota > Gammaproteobacteria > Pseudomonadales > Oleiphilaceae > JAEZAA01. The sequence continues at coordinate 3,704 of JAJUGC010000093.1, forward strand.
GGCTGAGCACCCTGTCCCGATACTCGTCGGTCAGATAGGGAATCTCCATGGTAATCACCTGATACACGCCCTGGCGCAGCATGTCCCGGGTAATTTCCTGGCCGTCATCCCCCTGGGAGGTCTTAAGGAAGGAAAGCCAGGACGTAACCACCAGCCAGACATTCAAGGCCATGGATTTCATATGGCCGTCCTCCACCCGGCAGAGGATGCCCGCGTCCTGCAACCGGGACAGGATCTCCCGGATCGTGCGCAAACAGCGCATGGTAAACTCCCGATAGTCGCGACGCAGGCGCTCATCACTATCCAGGTAATGCTCCAGGTCCCGATGGAAAAAGCGATAGCTCCACAGCCCGTCGAACACGGACTCCAGATAGTAGATCTTGTCTTCCAGGGTCAGCTGACGCCCTTGGGGCAGTTGCAGGTAATGGTCCACCAGTAGCTGATACTGGAGGAAGATTTCATAGATGATGTCGGTCTTGCTACGGAAATGGTAGTAAAGGTTGCCCGGCGAAATATTCAGGTGGGCTGCGATATGGTTGGTGGTGACATTGCGCTCGCCCCGCTCATTGAATAGATCGAGACTGGCCAAAATAATCTTGTCGCGGGTTTTCATGTGCTCGACAACCAACTCCTCTCAATAAAAGCACCACCGGCATTGGCCGCGCTTCGAAACAAGCCGCCCATTATAAGGCTTGGCTCCCCCAAAAGGACAAACCCGTTGCCCCCTCCCACCGGCCGAACTGGGACATGCGCCTCAATTTGTCTCCAAACAGCGATCGACAACCAGAAATTCCTGCATTTCCCAAATATCGGCTATTGACTCCCTAGAGTATATACTCTAAAAATACTTACATCGTGTAATGAGACCGTTTTTTATACAATAACAAAGCACCGAATAGCCGTTTCCAGACCAACAGGAGTAGCGCCCCGAGCTGTTCGCCACTCCGAAAGCACAGGAGTCATGCCATGGTTGCCGAAGTCATCCAACTGACCGAAAGTAAAAAACAGATCCAGATCCTCAATCGCCTGTTCGACGCCCAGCGCCAGGCATTCCGTCAGAACATGACTCCCAGTCTGGAGGAACGCAAGGACAACCTGAAACGCCTAAAACAGGCCCTGTTAAGCCATAAAAAGCAGCTGATCGAAGCCATCAACGAAGATTTCGGCAGCCGCTCTCCTGACGAAACCCTGCTGGCCGAGATGATGCCCTCGGTGCAAGGCATCAACTACGCCCTCAAGAACCTGAAAAGCTGGATGTCGCCCTCCAAGCGCCATGTGAGCCTGCTGTTCTTTCCAGCCAAGAACGAAGTCCAATACCAGCCTCTAGGCGTAGTCGGCATTATCGTCCCCTGGAACTACCCGCTCTACCTGGCCATTGGTCCGCTGACCTGCGCCTTGGCCGCTGGTAACCGGGTCCTGATCAAAATGTCGGAATATACCCCGAAAACGGCGGAAACCTTGAAAGCCGTTCTTGCCGAAGTCTTCCAGGAAGATCTGGTAGCTGTGGTCACCGGCGATGCGGATGTGGCAGTGGAGTTCTCCCGCAAGCCCTTCGACCACCTCCTGTTCACCGGTTCCACGGCTGTCGGCAAGCATGTGATGCGCGCTGCAGCGGATAACCTGACACCGGTTACCCTGGAGCTGGGCGGCAAATCCCCTGCAATCATTTCCGCCGACGTGCCCATGAAGGATGCCGCCGAACGACTGTGCTTCGGCAAGAGCTTCAATGCCGGCCAGACCTGCGTGGCCCCCGACTATGTCCTCTGTCCGCGCGACCGGGTGGATCAATTCGTGGAACAATTCCGTTCCAGCTTTGCGTCTTTCTATCCGACGCTCAAGCACAACCGGGACTTCACCAGCATCATCGACGAGCGCCAGCACAAGCGCCTGAAGTCCTATCTGGACGACGCCCGAAAGAAAGGTGCGCGGATCATCGAAGTCAATCCGGCCAAGGAAGACATGTCCGAAGGCACCAACAAAATGCCGTTGTATCTGGTGCTCAATGCCAACGACAGCATGAAGGTCCTGCAAGAGGAAATCTTTGGGCCCATTCTCCCCATCATTCCCTATAACAGCCTGCAGGAAGCCCTGGACTACATCAACGACCGTCCACGGCCGCTGGCCCTCTACTACTTCGGCTACAACAAGCGGGAGCAGGAATATGTGCTCACCCACACCCGCTCCGGAGGTGTTTCCATCAACGACACCCTGATGCACGTTGCCCAGGACGACATGCCCTTTGGCGGTGTGGGCCACTCCGGCACTGGCCGCTACCATGGACGAGAAGGCTTTGAAACCTTCTCCTGCGTCAAAGGCGTACACATCAAACAGCGCATGAACAGCGGCTCCCTGGTGTTCGCCCCCCATGGCACTTTGCTGCACAAACTGGTCTACAGCGTGTTCATTCGTTAAGGGAGAGCGCCCCAAGGCCAGCCGACCCGAGACTGCCTGCTTCCAGGCGGGCAGTCTCGGAGCCCACAGGGTAGCCGCTGATTACCTGTATGAACCGGGCCTTCCATGCACTGGCGCCCTGCCCAACCTTTCAAACAGCCTGGTTCCTTAAAAGGAAAAACGGCCATAACTGGTGAGTGAAACGCCATTCCCCATGACAAAAAGGTTCGTCTCAGAATCGAGCCCACACCTTGCATTGAAATCGAGAACAATAATATGAGTACGGATTACTCTTCGGCGGCCCCCCAAGCCTCCCGTCGGAACTTCCTAAAACTTGGCCTGTTCGGCTCCTTTGCCCTGGCCACTGCGGGCTCTGGCACCCTGACCGGCTGTGCCAGCAACCCCAAGCCCTTACAAGACGCACGCACCGGCCGGCACTACCTGTTCTTAACCCAAGACGACGTGGTCATGCTCCAGGGCCTGATTCCCGTGGTTCTGGCGGGCACATTGCCAGACGACCCACAAACCCGAGAGAGAGAAACGGCACAGCTCATTGAGCTTCTAGACCAAGGCATCGACACCTTCAGTGATGCGAATCGGGCGGAAATTCGCAAGCTGTTCGACTTGCTGACCTTTGCTCCCACCCGGGCCCTGGTTGCGGGATTATGGTCTTCCTGGGAGAAGGCCCATGGCGAACAGATCGACAAGTTCCTGAACAACTGGCGGCACAGCTCACTAGGCCTCTTCAATCAGGGCTATGGCGCGCTGGTCAAAATGATCGCCCTGGTGGAGTACGGCATGGAGGAGAACTGGGCCCGTTCCGGCTACATGGGCCCCCCGGCCTATGCCACCCAAACGCTCCCCCAATTCCGATACGAGGTGTAACCATGGCTGTACGCGACATTATTGCAGAAGGGCTGCAAGGGGGATGGCAGGCATTTAACGCCGCGGATGAGGGCTTGCAGGATGTTTACGAAGCCGCTGTGGTTATCGTCGGCACCGGTGCCGGCGGCGGTACCGCTGCGGAAATCCTGACCCAGGCGGGCCTGAAGGTGATTATGGTAGAGGAAGGCCCCCTCCCTACCCTGCAAGACTTCAAGATGGATGAACTCACCGCTTACCCCATGCTGTATCAGGAAGGCATGAGCCGTACGACTGCGGATGGGGCGATCGCCATCATGCAGGGACGGACCGTTGGGGGTTCCACCACCGTCAACTGGACCTCCAGTTTCCGCACCCCGGAGGCCACCCTCAACTACTGGACCGAGGTGCACGGGCTCAAGGGCTTTACCCCTGCTGAAATGCAGCCCTGGTTCGAAGACCGGGAGCGGCGCCTCGATATTAGCCCCTGGCAACTGCCCCCCAACGAAAATAACGCCGTGCTGCAGCGCGGCTGCGAAGCGCTCGGCTGGCATATGGCCGTTATTCCC
>JAJUGC010000094.1 GCA_029268325.1 Gammaproteobacteria bacterium
GATGGTTCAGGGCCACCGGCGGGCTCAGGTAACCCAGCTCAAACGCCACCAAAACCACCATCCAGAAATGGATCGGGTGGATTCCGCTGTCATAGGCAATCGTGGCGATAGTGGCACTCACCAGAATGATGGCGCCAAAGGCGTCCATGATCATGCCCAGAATCACTAGGATGATCACCAACAGGATCATGGCCGTCCAGGGACTGGCAAAGGATTGGGGGAAGGCCTCCATCACACCGGAACGTTCGATCACGCCACCAATGCTCACGGAAAGTCCGAAGAGCAGCAGCAGCGCACCGATCTCGGCCGTGGTATCGTTGGTGGCGCCCCGCAGGCTCGACTCAATGCTGCGCTTGGGCTGTGGGTTATCTGCCTGTTGCTCCATGGAAACCAGCGGCATAACACCCACGGCATTGTTCGCCATACCAAACCGGCCAGCCCGACGACTGGCAAAATGCTCATATACCAGAATGCCCAGCAGCATGACCGGCAGAATCCGGGGGGCTGAGAACTCGTTCAGCGCCACATCCAGGAACTCGCTATACACCAGAACCGTGGCCGCAATCACCAGCACATAGGGCACCAGTGGGAGCATTTCCCGTAGCGTGACGGGCAAGGCTTCTGAAACCGGCGCAACGGTAAGGGGGTTTTGGCGGTTGACCAGGAGTGCCACCACCAGGAACAGGAACGCGGTGAGCATAAAGACATAGATCCCCCAGCCAAACAGCTGGTCTGTGGTCACCTGCCGGTTCAACATGGCAATGACCACCACCAGCAGACAGGGCCGGAGCACTACTCCAAGGCTGCCCGACAAGGCTGTGGCCGCCAAGGCCAATTGGCGCCGCGCCCCAACTGCGCGTAACTCGGCGTAGATAACCGCACCGGCGGCAATCACAAAAATACCTGAAGCCCCTGTATAAGCCGTGGGCACAGCTGCAATCACGATGGCCAAGAAAGCCAGCACTTCCGGCGCGAGTTTCCAGGGTCGGAACAGGTTGAACACCAATGAGGCCAGACGGGTCTGCTTGAGCATCATCCCCGCCCACACATAGAGGGCAACATTCAGGAAGGTATCGGAGAAATCCATCAGCTTGTAGAGATGGATGCCAATACCGGCCAAGTGTCCTCCGAACATAAAGTAAGAGCCGACGATCAAGCACATGGTGGTGTACAAGGGCACCGACAGCAGGGCGTGCCCCAGATTACCGCCCGGCTTGGCATGGGCTGGAACCTTGAAGATCTGCAGGCCGCTCAGCACGGCCAACAGGCCAAAGCAGACAATCCACATCCAGTGCAGGGCCTCCCGGCTGGCCTCGACCACTTCAGAGGTACTGTGGGAGAGATCCCGGAATGACCAGATCGACACCAGCAACATCGAGTTGGCAACAAACTGGGCCAGGGAGGACACGCGGTGGTCCAGGACGGTTTCCATGCCGCGCAGGGCAATATGGTGGCGGGCCAGGGTCGCCGTGGCCGCACAGATGGTAATCAGCAGCGCCAGCACAAAGCGCTGGGAAGTCAGGCCAAAGGCAATGATGTCCGCCACGAACAGCTCGACCGCCCGGTAAGCCCGCAGCCCAGGCGTGACCTTTTCCTTCAGCTGCTCATAACGCTCATGCTGGGCCAGACAGGCCTGCTGTGCATTGACCAGGGAGGCCCGCAAAGTCTCCGGCGACAGGGGCTCATCGGCGAACAGGTCGGCAATCAGGTCATCGCCCTGCTGACGTGCCCGCTCCTGTTCGAGCCGCGCCTGCAACTGGGCCTCGATGTCCACGTTGGGGTCGCAGTGGGGCGCTACCGGGTCGGTCCGCAGGTTATAATAGCCATCCCAAAACTGCTGCCCCATCTTCAGCATCTTGTTATGGATGTCACTACTGGTACTGAAGATCACTACCGCCAGCAGCAGCAGACACGCTGGCATCGATGAAAGCCATTCCCGGGCCGATCGACCGGCTAATCCTGTACTTGCCATGTTAAAACCTGATCTTGTTATTAAGTATTCCCACTGGCGGCCTTATCTGTTCAGACCAATGCCCGAACAGCCTCCCTGGCTGCCACTTTCCCTCATTACTCCAACGCTTCCGCACACTCTGCATTGCTTGGATTGACCCTGCAGCGCACCTTGCGCATCACGGTCAAGGCTCGGGCGTCGTAAGTGCCTTCATCACGCAGCTGCAAACGGACCTCCCGCAACAGCTTGTCATAGCCAGCAACATCCTCGGGCTTGGGGTGCATCCAGTATTCGGGTTTGATTTCGGCCTCCGCCTGGCGCACCAGCTCGTAGGCTTCTTCATAACGGGTCGCAGCGTATTCACGGGCTTTCTGGCCGAAGCCTTCCGGGAAGCGATCAGCATGGACAATGATCTGGAAGTTCATCTGGGCCAGCTTGTAATTGAAAACGCCGCCTTTGGGCTCGACGCCCTTGTAGAGTTCCAGCGGGGTGTAGGCCACCGCCGGGGCATAGGCGATATCCACACTGCCGTTGTTGAACTTGCCGGCAAAGTTGGCGGTACTGGAGCCCACCACAGAAGCGCCTACCCGGCGCACCATGGTCAACGAGGCATTGTCATAGTCGAGGGTCGCAATTTTTTTACCTTGGAGCTTCTCCACCGTGTCAATGGAGCGATCCCGAGTAAACAGGTAGATCGCACCGGCCGGCAAAATCCCTACCACCTCATAGTTGCCGCTTTTCATCAGACTGGCCGCCTGGGGCTGGGTCAGGGTATCCATCACCATTTTCAGCTCGGTATCGCCGGGAATGGCACCAATCGCCTCCAGGGTGCCGGTGAACTTGTTGAACTCACGGGCCCGGGTACCGGTCAGCAGAACGCCATCACACTGTCCGGCCTTGAAGTCTTCAGCGGCAATCTTCTCATCGGTATAGGCTTGCAGCTTCAGGTCAACCCCCCACTGCAGGGCAGCCGGCTTGACCGGCTTCATCACGTTGAACAGGGGACCGCTAGCGCCAATGGGGTCAAAGATACAGAGTGAGCGCGACACTAGGTCTGCCTGGGCAGTTTGGACGGCCACTGCCGCGACTGACGCCAATGCCAGAGCCTGCATCCGCTGCTTAAGATTTTTCATGTTCAACTACCTATTTTTGTTCTGAATCTTCTTGTGTTTTGGAGCTTGGCCCTTTTAGAGGATGTCATCCAAATCAATGGTCTCACCACTGCTCTGGCGCTTGTCATCCCAGAAGGTGCCCAGCCCGCCGATGGGGGTGCGATGGCCGGTCTGCTCCGTCCACAAACGGTCCGAAATCGCCTCCAGGGTTTGGGTTGCGATCGCATCCAGCAGCTTGCGCTCGGGATCAGCCGGCTTTTTGGCTTTAGACTTGGCGTGCTGGCGAATCACATCTTTCACCAACTCCGTATTGCCTTGGTTAAGGGCCGCCATGGCATAGAGAACATGAGGCAGACGAACGCCGGCTTTCTCGCCTTTCTCGGCGGCGATCTTCAGACGTGCAAAGGGATCTTCCCCTTGGGGTACAGCACCGGGCAGCATACTCCAGATGGTTGCCCGGATAGCCATGGGCACGCCCCAGAACTGGTCATCATCCAGGCAAGCCGCGCCACGCTCGGCTTTGGCGGCAATATCCTTGGGAATGCCCAGCCCAGCCCCGGAAGACATTTCATTGCTCAGTGCCTGCAATCCAGCCAGCATGCCCATCATCCAAATGAAGTTTTCAAACTCATCGTCCAGCTTCGGGCATTTACCGCCGGGCTCTCCGAACTCCTCCACCAGATAGCGGTAGCCGGTGTAGTTCCGGTTGGCCGCCAGGATGTGATAGCGCTTCTGGGCAATCTGGGCGTCTTGGGCTTCCTGGACATTGGCCTTTTTCATCGCGCGCAGATAACGCAGCTCTTGCTCCCAGGCCTGGCTTTCCGCACACATGCCGGCAGACAGATAAACCATGACTCCCAACTGGTTCGGGGTGTGGGTAACGCGACCAAACGACATCAGCAACGGCGTCAGGGCTTGCGCCATGCTGCAGTTCATCTCCAGGTCGTCACTGGCCAGTACATAGGGCACCTGATGCTCTTCGGCATAGGCGGTCATGACGGTGCCGGTCGTCTTGTAAATCATATGATTCACCACCGAGCATCCGGTGACCGAGGTGAGCGACAAAACGATTGCAAGACGCCCCCAGGGCTTTGCCAGCCAATTCCTGGCCACATTTCTCCAGTTCACAGTTATCCTCCCGACAGACTCGTTATTGTTATGCATTTACAAAGCGGGCTCGAACAAAGGTAGCCAAGTGTATACAGACTTGGCCGGCATGCGCCAGTCCCCGCGCGGTTAGCGTCTGCTTTATGCGTCACGATTATGGCTAAGTCGCTGGTTTATTTGTGAGATAAGCGCCACAAAGACTAACAAAGATGCCACACTTGGTGAAAAAAAGTAACATTTTGGCGACACAGCTCCCAATCCCGCGCCAGGCTTGGCCCGGCAAGCATTTGACAGGCTGCCATTAGCCGCTATAACTAAACTCATCTGGACTGTTCTTGCTTCCTGCAGAAGCAGACAGCTACAGGTTGAAAATCACGCCTGCATCGGTAGCGCAACGCCGGCGGCACCAAGAACAACAACATTGTCTTCTCATTAGGAGAGTCCGAATGCGTAAACCAGAACTGGCAGCTGCGATTGCCGCCAAAGCCAACCTGTCCAAGGAAAAGGCCAACGAAGTCATCACCGCCATTACCGACGAGATCACCAAGGCCATGGCCCGTAACGATGAAGTGAGCCTGATTGGCTTCGGCACCTTTTCCGTTCGCACCCGCAGTGCCCGCACCGGCAAGAACCCGCAAACCGGCGCCGTAATCCAGATTCCGGCCAGCCAAACCGTAGGCTTCAAGCCCGGCAAGGCGCTGAGAGACGCCGTCAAATAAAAGTACAGGCAATAAAAAACCCCGAAAAGGCCTTGTCTTCTCGGGGTTTTTTATTGCACCAGGTCTGCGACCCTATTTGCTTTCCGCCTCATACACCAGCCGGCCATCCACCAGGGTGTAACGAACCTGGCCGGTCAACGACTGGTTCAGGAAGGGCGTATTCTTACAGGCCGACAGCAGAGTCTTCTCGGTCAATACCCACTGGCATTCCGGATCGATGACACTAATGTCCGCCGGTCGGCCCGGCTCCAGGGTTCCCAGCTCCAGGCCCATCACCCGGGCGGGCCCTACCGTCAATGCCTCGATGGCACGCTGCAGCTCCAGCACGCCCTCTTCCACCAGTTGCAGGGTCAAGGGCAACAAGGTTTCCAGTCCAATCATGCCCGGCACGGTTTCCGCAAAAGGAGCCTGTTTGTCCGCCAGCTCCAAGGGCTGATGTTGAGAGCAGATCGCCTGGATAACCCCATCCCTCACCCCCTGGCGCAAGGCATCCCGGTCCCGTTCTGTCCGCAAGGGCGGGTGGAGGTGGTAGCTGCTGTCAAAACTGTCCAGCACACTGTCGGTCAACAGCAGCTGATGAATGGCCACATCCGCCGTAACCGGCAGCCCCCGTTGCTGGGCCTGGGCAATCAGCTCCACGGAGCGGGCTGTGGAAATTTGGAAGAAGTGGGCGCGCACGCCGGTGTCTTCCGCAAGCAGCAAAGCCTCGGCGACCGCCAGGGTTTCGGCGACTGCCGGGATACCGTTTAACCCCAGCCGGGTGCCGGTGAACCCCTCGTTGACACAGCCATCTACGGCCAAGGAGTAATCTTCCGGACAAAACCCCACGGTGAGGTCCTGGGTGCGGGCGTATTCCAGGCAGCGGCGCAGAATGCGGTTATTGCCCAGGGGCCGACGCATGTTGGTGACCATCTGGCAGCCGGCGGCCTTCAGGCCAAACATCTCACTAAGCTGCTCTCCCTGCAGGCCCTGGGTCAGTGCCCCCACCGGAAAGACACGCGCCAAGTGGAGATCCCGGGCCTGCTCCCGCAGCAAACTGGTGACTGCCGCCGTGTCGTTAATGGGACTGCCATCCGGTGGACAGCAGACACTGGTGATCCCGCCTTTAACCGCCGCTTTCAGTTCCGTGGCCATCCGGGCATTGAGCTTGGAGCGCAGGGCGACACAAAGATCAACAAAGCCTGGGGTGACCAAGCATCCCTGTGCCTGGATGGTCCGGTCCGCCACGAATCCGGCAGGACGTTCCCCCAGAGCCAGGATCCGTCCGTCCTCAACGTATAGATCGGTTTCCCGATCCAGCCCCTGGGACGGATCGATCAGGCGCCCACCAATAATTTCCAGCTTCATGGACGCACCTCCTGGGAGGCTGCCATTTCCGCCATTTGCCCGCTCATGGCCATCGACATAACCGCCATTCGCACGGCAATGCCGTTGGTCACCTGGTTCAAAATCACCGACTGGGGACTGTCCGCCACCTCGGAATCAATTTCCACACCGCGGTTGATCGGCCCCGGGTGCATCACGATGGCATCCGGCTTGGCCCAGCGTAACTTTTCCGCCGACAGCCCATAGAGGCGATAGAATTCGGCTTCACTGGGCAACAGGGCCGATTCCATCCGCTCCTTTTGCAGTCTCAGGGTCATGACCACATCCACATCCTTCAACCCTTGCTTCAGGTCCCGATAGACCTTCACCCCCAAGCGCTCCACTTCTGCCGGCAGCAGCGTATTGGGCGCGATGACCCGGACTTCCGGCGTGCCCAGTGCCCGCAGCGCCTGGATTTGGGAGCGGGCCACCCGGGAATGGAGAATATCGCCAATAATGGCCACGGTCAGATTCTCAAAGCTGCCCTTGTGCTGGCGAATCGTCAGCATGTCCAGCATGGCCTGAGTGGGATGGGCGTGGCGCCCGTCACCGGCATTGATAACCGCCACGTTGGGGGTGACTGACTGGGCAATGAAATGGGGCGCCCCGCTTTGGGCATGGCGCACCACGAACATATCGCTGGCCATGGCCTCCATGTTGCGCAGCATGTCCAACAGGGATTCGCCCTTGCTGGTAGACGAGGTTCGGATGTCCATGTTCAGCACATCCGCCGACAGCCGCTTGGCGGCCAGCTCAAAGGTCGAGCGGGTGCGGGTGCTGGGTTCGAAGAACAGGTTGACTACCGTTTTGCCCCGCAACAGCGGGACTTTCTTGATGGAGCGCGCACCGACTTCGATGAAGGAGTCGGCGGTATCCAGAATTTCGGTCAGTAACTCCCGGCTCAGCCCTTCAATACTCAGAAAGTGGCGCAGTTGACCAAAACGATTCAGCTGCAGGCACTGGGGTGCGGACGCAGCATGCTCGGGGGCAGAAGAAGACATAAGATACTAGGGTCCCGAAGTGGTGGCATTCTTCTGGCGTAGTTCCAGCCTCAGATCGTCTGGTCCACGCAGTTTGACCTGCTGATCAGGCTCCAACTGTATCCGCCGTCCGACCACATCGGGCTGGATCGGCAACTCTCGGGCGCCTACATCGACCAGCGCGGCGAGTATGATACTGGCCGGCCGGCCATAATCAAAGAGCTCGTTCATGGCGGCCCGGATCGTGC
>JAJUGC010000095.1 GCA_029268325.1 Gammaproteobacteria bacterium
AGTTGATGGATCTTGCGAAGGTCAAAACCGGCATCACTGTCCCCGAGTTCGGGGTAAGTTAATGGCATGAGCCGTATACGTGGCCCGTATGTACGGTTCTGTGAGAGGGATGAGGCGGTAACGCCTCACCCTACTCGCTGTGGAGGGCCGAAAACTCCAAAAAACAAATGCCACAATCGCGAGCGCTTTGCTAAATAGCTGATATCCTTTACTACTACGAACGAAACTTAATGGAGTAAGAAGTACACATGAGCATTAGTTTTATTGTGGCCGGAGCTCTTGCCGCACTGATTATTATCGCTGTTGCCAAGTCTGTCCGGATTGTGCCCCACGCCGAGTTGCACGTGATCGAGCGGCTGGGTCGCTACCACCGGACCCTCAGTGGCGGCTTGAATTTCATTGTGCCCTTTGTGGATCAAACCCGCGCCAAGTTCTCCACCCAGGAGCAGATGATCGATATTCCCAAGCAGAGTGTGATTACCAAGGACAACGTCAGCATCACCATCGACGGCGTGGTGTTCCTGCGGGTCAACAATGCCCAGCAGGCCACTTATGAAATCCGTAACTTGCAGGCAGCGGTTGCCCAGTTGGCGCAAACCACCCTGCGGGCGGAAATCGGTAAGATGGATCTGGACGAGACCCTGTCCAGCCGGGAGGAAATGAACCAGGCCTTGCTGGGTGCCCTCGACAGTGCTTCTGGCGGCTGGGGCGCCAAGGTGACCCGGGTGGAGATCAGCGATATTTCCGTTCCGGAAGGCGTGCAGAAAGCCATGGAACTGCAACTGCAGGCGGCTCGTGAGCGGCGCGCCATTGAAACCCGCGCTGAGGCGGAGAAGAACGCCACCATTGCCCAGGCCCAGGGTGACCGGGAGCGGGCGTTCCTGGAGGCGGAAGCGATTGAGCGAACCGCGGAAGCCCGTAAGAAGGAGGAAATCCTGATGGCTGAGGGCCAGCGGGAAGCCATTGCCCTGATTGCCCAAGGGCTGGCGGAGAATCCGATGGCCGGTGAATTCCTGCTGGCCAAGGACCGCATTGAAGCCTGGAACGGCATCGCCGCCAGTAGCTCCCAGAATAAGGTGGTGGTTCCTTTCGAGGCGTCTGAGCTGTTGGGCGGGTTGTCCTTGCTTAAGGAAATTGCCGGCAAGGCTGCGAAGAACTAGATTGGGTGCTGATGGCGCTGCCTGAGTGTCCAGGCGGCGTCGGGGAGAATGCAAATGCTGGAACTGTCGATCCCCTGGTGGGGGCTGGTTGCGCTCGGCGCGCTGCTGGTGGCCGCTGAAATCTTCGTGATGGCCTTTATTGTGATGTGGTTTGGGATCGGAACCATCCTCACCGGGCTGCTCACCCTGTTCATCCCTGACATGAACCTGGGCCTGCAGATTCTGCTGGCGGGCCTGTTGGGCGGCGTGCTGATGTATCTGCTCCGGGACCGCTTTGTGTCCAAGGACAATGGGGAGGCGGAGCCTTTGCACACCTTCTCGGCGGGCAAGGGGGTTTTGGTGATCTCCCGGGAGGGGGCCGTGTCGGTCAACTGCAACGGCACCTATTGGCGGATTGCCAACCTGGAGGAGTTGCAGGGCCATCAGTTGGAATCCGGGCTGCAGGTCAGCGTCAGTCGCTTTGAAAACAATGCCGCCTATGTGGACCCTGAGTCCCTGGGGCCCAAAGTGGCTCCTGCTTCCCAATAAGCCCCGGCTTGCCTGAGGCCGGGGTTCGCAACCGGGGAAGCCGGCCCCCCAATTCCCCGCCTTGTTCAGGAGCGGTTGGAAGATTGATATGGGTCAATGAACCCATGGGTAGCACTGGCTGAGTTGCCGAATCCGGTTAGTATGGAAGAAAACGTATAAGAAATAGCCAAAGGTAGCTTCGTGCCCTTGATCCGCAACCAGTCCCGGCCCCAGTTCAGGTCGGGATTTTTCAAGATGAATCCACAGCTCTGGCGTTCCTGGACGCCGAGCCTGGGCCAAAAGCTGGCACTGGTGACAGTGGTTTTTTTGTCGCTCTGGCTGGGCTATGTCACCATCAGCCATCTGGGCCGTGTCCATTCCACCGAATTTGCCACCCAAATCAATGAAGCCGGCAAGCTGCGCATGTATAGCCAGCGCATCGCCTATGTGGCGACCGCTTGCGGCGATACCCCCGGAGCTGGAGAGTTGTGTCGGCCTGAAACCCTGAGTCACCTCCTGAATGACTATGATGCCAGCCTGCAACAGGTTGAAAGCCTGTCGAACATGCTGTTTTTGGGAGCAGACCGGGAGCGTTTGACCACAACCATCGCGGAGCTGCGCCGAGCCTGGGCAGATTATCGCCAGGCCGCGGAGCAGACCGGCGCGGCGGGCCTGGACCGCCTGGAAGGGCGCGACTATATCCAGCGCCATGCGGATGGGATGCTGGAGCGGGCCCAGGGCCTGGTGGAGCTGTTGGTTGCCAGTGAGAACAAGGCCCAAACCTTACGAGGCTATGCACAGAACACCCTGCAGCTGATGGGGTTGCTGCTTTTGATGCTGGTGGCTTTCATAGGCTATCGCCAGGGCGTCAAGCCGTTACGGGAGCTGGTGCTTTTGAGTCGCCGTGCCGGGATCGGCGACTATAGTGGCCGGCTTAACTATGAAGCGGGCGACGAAATTGGCGAGCTGGTGGAAGCCTTCAACTACTCCAATGTCCGGACCGAGCGGCTTATCCATGAACTGGAAACGGAAGCCGCCGCAGCCCGTAAGGCCAATGCGGAATCCGACAGCCTGCTGGAGTCGGCTGCCGATGGGATTGTCATCATCGGAACTGATGGCCGTATCCTCAAACTCAACCGGGAGGCGGAGCGCATCTTTGGTTACCCGCGCCAGGAGCTGATTGCAAAGCCTTTGGAATGTCTGGTTCCTGACCGATACCGTCACCAGCACAAGGGCCATCTGGCGGGCTACCTGGGCCAGGCCACGACCCGTCCCATGGGGCGGGGCATTGCCGTGATGGGGCGGCGTCGGGATGGCAGTGAAGTCCCCCTGGAAATCAGCCTGAGCCCGGCGTCCATCGGTGAGGAGCGGCGGGTGATTGCGGTGGTGCGGGATGTGAGCGAGCGGGTTCAGGCGGAGGCGGATCGCCTGCGTTTGGTGACGATTCTTGATGCCACCCCTGATGTGATTGCCATCTTCACCGAGGACGGCGCCCTGGTGCATCTGAATCCGGCCGGCCGCCAACTGTTGGGGATGGGGTTGCATGAGAAGCTGGAGGGGCGGACTATGGAAGAGCTGCTCACCCCTGCCGCGCGACGGATACTGTCGGAGAAAGCCCTGCCGACCACCTTGCAACAGGGGATCTGGCGGGGTGAGCTGACCTTGCAGGGGCAGGGCGGCCAGGAAGTGCCCGTCTCCCAATTGCTGATTGCCCATGACGGGCCCCAGGATGCCCCCCTGTACTTTTCCACCATTGCCCGGGACATCAGCGAGCGCAAGTCCCATGAGGCGGAGCTGCTGCATCGCGCCACCCATGATGCCCTGACCGGCCTGGCCAACCGGGTCTTGTTCGAAGACCGGTTACGCCAGGCGATTGTGCACGCCAAACGGGATGGCTCTTTGGTGGCTGTCATGTTTATCGACCTGGATAACTTCAAGCTGGTAAACGACACCATGGGGCACGCCGTGGGCGATGAGCTGCTCTGTGAAGTGGCCCGGCGACTGGACGCCCAGCTCCGGGAGGGGGACACCAAGGCGCGCCTGGGTGGGGACGAATTCGCCGTGATCCTGGAAAACCTGCACAAGGTGGAAGAAGCCGCCTCCATCGTGGGGGAGTTGGCCAAGGTCCTGCAACGGCCGATCCGCCTCAAGGGGCACGACTATGTGGTGACTGCCAGCATGGGGATCAGTCTGTGTCCCATCAATGGGACAGATGCGGAAGCCTTGCTGATGCAGGCGGACAGCGCCATGTATGAAGCCAAGGCCGCGGGCCGCAATGGCTATAGCTTCTACACCTCCGATATGAACCAACAGGCCGCCAAACGCCTGGATACCGAGCGGGAACTGCGCCCGGCCCTGGAGCAGGGCGAGCTGCGGCTCCACTATCAGCCCATTGTGTGTTCCCGGCAGGAGCGCATTCTCGGTTGTGAAGCCTTGCTGCGTTGGCAGCATCCGCAACAGGGACTGATTACACCCGAGCGGTTTATCACCGTGGCGGAGGAAAGTGGGCTCATCATACCGATCGGGCAATGGGTGCTGGAGCAGGCGTGCTGCCAGGCCCAGGCCTGGCGCCAAGCGGGACTGCCCCTGGACTATGTGGCCGTCAACATTTCCGCCAAGCAACTGCGCAACCGGGGTTTGGTCACCATGGTGAACAAGGCACTGGCCGAGACCCAGCTGGCGCCTTCGGCATTGGAGCTGGAACTGACCGAGGGCAGTGTGCTGCAAAGCGCCGATGTGGCCCGTAATCTGTTGGGGGAAGTCCGGGAACTGGGGGTGCGACTGGTGGCCGACGACTTCGGTACTGGCTATTCCAGCCTGAGTTACCTGAAGCTGTTCCATTTTGACAAGATCAAGATCGACCGGGAGTTCGTCCGGGATCTCTTGTCGGATGAGGGAGATGCGGCCATTGCCAAGGCTACGGTGGCCATGGCCCACGCCTTTGAGGCCCAGGTGGTGGCCGAAGGGGTGGAAACCCAGGCCCAGGCGGATCAGCTCAAACGCTATGGATGTGACCTGTTGCAGGGCTACCTGTTTGCCCAACCCCTGGAGGCGAGTGCTTTCGAGCAGCTGCTGCAGGCCCAGGCGGGTGGCTGGAAACACTAGTGCCGCAGTTCTAAATCCGCACCCGGCCCGCCAGAGCCGGGCCCTGTAACCTTTCCTTGACCGGCATCAAGGCCGGTTTCGGCTGACCTGATAGCCTGTTCTTTGGCTAACGAATCACTGCTGATTAGTATAGCTTTCAGGGGGAGCAGACCCTGCTTGCTTCTTGAGGCGTCCCCTACTGCAGGCGCTGGTGCGTTCCCCTTTTCCTATCGTGCAACGTACAGGAGGTTCCTATGACAGGTTCATCCACCATGATGGCGATGGTCTATAACGGCCCGGGCGAGAAATCCTGGACCTCAGTACCCAAGCCGATGATCTCCAAAGCCACCGATGCCATTGTCAAAATCACCAAAACCACAATCTGCGGCACCGACCTGCATATCCTCAAAGGCGATGTGCCGGCGGTGACTCCGGGGCGGATCCTGGGCCACGAAGGGGTGGGCATAGTGGAAGAGGTTGGCGATGGAGTGAGCAACTTCAAAAAAGGCGACAAGGTCATCATTTCCTGTGTCACCTCCTGTGGCAAGTGTGAATACTGCAAGCAGCAGATGTACTCCCACTGCGAGGATGGCGGCTGGATTCTGGGGCACCTGGTTGATGGCACCCAGGCGGAATATGTGCGCATTCCCCACGCCGACAACAGCCTCTACCACATTCCCGACGGCACGGATGAAGAGGCCCTGGTGATGCTGAGCGACATTCTGCCCACCGGTCTTGAGATCGGTGTGCTCAATGGCGAGGTCAGCCCCGGCGATACGGTGGCCATTGTGGGGGCCGGGCCCATTGGCATGGCGGCGCTGCTGACGGCTCAGTTCTATTCACCGAGTCGTATCATCATGGTGGACCTGGACCAGTCCCGCCTGGATACCGCCATGAAATTTGGCGCCACGGAAACCATCAATAGCGACACCGCCAATGTGGTGGACACCATCATGGCCTCCACCAAGGATGGCGTGGATGTGGCCATCGAGGCGGTCGGGGTGCCGGCGACTTTCGATATCTGCCAGAACATCGTGCGCCCCGGCGGACGCATTGCCAACGTCGGCGTCCATGGTAAGAGCGTGGACTTCCAGCTTCAGAAGCTGTGGATCCAGAACATCACCCTGCGGACTGGCCTGGTGAACACCAATACCACGCCGATGCTGCTCAAGACGGTGGAGTCCAAGAAGGTTCAGCCCGAGCAACTGGTCACCCACCGGTTTAGCTTCGATCAGTTCATGCAGGCCTATGAGGTGTTCGGCAACGCGGCGAGGGAAAAAGCCATGAAGGTCATCATCAACAACGACTGATGGCTTCGCTCAGGCGCATCCGGTCTCCCAGGCTGCCAAATAGGCCAGGGCGACCTGGATGGCCTGCTCCTGGATCGGCTGGGAAATGACCCCTTCCCGATAGTAGCCATGCTTCAGGCAGGCAAAGGTGACTTCCACGGCCAGGGTGGCAATGTCTGGTTCACTGGGCAATTTCAAGCTGGGAGCGAGTTTTTCCATTGCCGCCCGCACTTCCCGACCGATATGTTCAATGGTGACCGTCTGGGCCAGATAGGCGGTACGGCTGAAGGGGCCGCCCAGAATCAACTTGCTGGCGACCGGTGAACGGTTGTAGTGGGCGCTGACGGCCTGGATCAATTCGCAGACCAACTCCTTCCAATTCCGGCTGCTGGAATTCGCACTGATCACAGACACCGCTGCCGCGACCTGACTCAGTTGCTGTTCGGCAAGCTGGGCCAGCAGTACATATTTATTGGGAAAGAACTGATAAAGGCTGGCCCGGGGCACACCGGACTCCTTGGCGACGTCCGGAATGGAAATCTCTTCCGGGTCCAGAGTTGCCAACATTCTTTCGGCTGTTTCCAGGGCCGCATCTACCCGTTTCTGGGAGCGTGCTTGCAGGGGTTTGCGTGCTGTTTTGTGTTCAACTTCACCAGGTTTTGGCATTTGGCTTGACGTTAAATCCGACATAAGTTAGTTTTTGGCTTGCGTAATACAATAATAACTGATTGCCCTGTGTCAGGGCCAAGGTGTCTCACCATGAACAAGTCAAAACGTATCTGTGTGATCGGCGCGGGTCCCAGTGGTATCGCAGCCGCTAAGAACTGTCTCCAGTTCGGTCTGGATGTGGTGGTTTTCGAAAAGAACGACAAGGTAGGTGGCAACTGGGTCTTCAACGCCAAGACCGGCCACTCCAGCGTCTATGAGAACACCCATATCATCAGCTCCAAGCTCTGGTCGGAGTATGAGGATTTCCCCATGCCCGCCGACTACCCAGACTATCCCAACCACCGCCAGCTGCAAGCCTACTTCGAATCCTACGCGCAGCATTTCGGTGTCATGGAGCATATCCGCTTCAACCACAGCGTGCAGCATGTGACCCGTACCAAGGAGGGGCTGTGGGATGTGCGTTTCCTGGATGACTCGGGCGCGGAACAGCTGGAAACCTTTGATGTGTTGATGGTGGCCAATGGCCATCACTGGGATCCCAAGTATCCCGAATACCCCGGCACCTTTAACGGCAAGTTTATGCACTCCCATGATTTCAAGGGCGTGAACGATGAGTGGCGGGGCAAGCGGGTGCTGGTGATCGGTGCGGGCAACTCTGCCTGTGATGTGGCCGTGGAGTCGGCACGGATTGCAGACAAGGTCTGCCTGTCCATGCGCAGCC
>JAJUGC010000096.1 GCA_029268325.1 Gammaproteobacteria bacterium
AGGGATGCCCGGTATTGGAACAGCCAGGAGCCATAGAGAATTTCATAGTGAGGGGACAGCAGTGTAAAGGAACTGTCCGCCTTACTGGCCCGGTCCTGTTCCGGCAGGCCCATCAACCCAAAGCGATGGGAGAGTGAGCTGAAGTAGAAGTTCTTTTCCGATAGGGTCCAGGCGGAAAAGTTTCCTTCGTGGGGGGTGAACAGATACAACTCGACCTGATAACGCCCGGCCTCTTTCAAGGTGCGGGTAAATTGAAGGCGATAGTCTCCCTTACGCTTCATTGAAAACATGTAAATCCCCAATAACAGCGTTATCCAGTCGGTCGAGGTTAGACTTTCAGGCTCTTTGAGCCATTCATCTTAGCATGAGACGGGTAAAGGCAGGTGAGGTTGCCTGCGGTCGCCCACTAAAACTGGTCATCCCATCAACCCTTGAGTAGTTAGGTGCAAGGGTAACGAGCGAAGAAGTGTTGGGAAACCAACTGGATCAAGAATTACTAGCAGGAACTGCTAACGGATAAATCGGAGTTTGAATAAGAAATAAGCAGAAGCTTTTAACGTCAGGAAACTATAATTCCTGTAAACTACAGGCTTGGCTTGATCTTTAGATGATGATTCCAATCAAGGATTGGAAGGGAAGGAATGGTGCCGAGGAGAGGACTTGAACCTCCACGGGGTTGCCCCCACTAACACCTGAAGCTAGCGTGTCTACCAATTTCACCACCTCGGCACTGACCGACAAACTGATGTCACTAAAGACCTTTTGGAGGAGCCTTTGTGGCGTTGCCTCTGTCAGTGGCGCGTACTTTACCGGGGAGGTGGGGGGTTGTCAACACTTTCTTTAAAGTTTGATAAAGATTTTTTTCGCCGGCGGTAATTTCGTGTAGGGAGCTTAGGGATGTGGCTATAATTAGCGCAAATTTCGCGCAGTGCTTGCTTACCGACCAAGCCGTTGTGCGCTCATTGTGGAAAGTTAAATGGTAAAGAAGAAAGAAACCAAGAAAGATCCTTACTTTGCTCGCGAGGCTGAAAAGTACGAAAACCCCATCGTCAGCCGCGAATTCATCTTGGATCACCTGCAAAAAAGACAAGGGCCCGCTACGCTGCCGGAGTTGGCGCAGGAGCTGGATCATACAGATGACCAATCCTACGAGGCGCTGCGCCGCCGCTTGATTGCCATGACCCGGGACGGTCAGCTGGTGTGTAACCGGCGGGGTGCCTATGGCGTCATCAGCAAAATGAACCTGGTGCGCGGACGAGTGGTGGGGCATCGGGATGGCTATGGCTTTTTAGTCGCGGAAGATGGCAAGGGCGATATTTATCTCCATGCCCGGCAGATGCGCACTGTGTTCGATGGCGATATCGCCGTGGTACGGATTGACGGCCTGGATGAAAAGGGACGTCGCGAAGGTGTTGTCGTCGAAGTGCTGGAGCGTAACACCCATATGTTGGTGGGGCGCTTTTTTGAAGAAGAGGGCGTGGCGTTTGTGGTGCCCGACAACCGCCGCCTGAACCAGGACATTCTGATTGCCCCCGACCGTAAGCAGGGGGCGCGCCATGGGCAGTACGTTGTGGTGGAAATCCTGCAGCAGCCGACTTTCCGTACCAAGGCCATCGGCCAGGTTACAGAAGTGCTGGGGGATCACCTGGCCCCTGGCATGGAAATCGATGTAGCCATCCGCTCCTACGGTATTCCTTTTGTGTGGCCGCCGGAGGTGGAGCAGGAAGTGGCGGGCCTGACCAACGAGGTCAAGGAGGCCGACAAGAAGGCCCGGGTGGATATCCGGCACCTGCCGCTGGTTACCATTGATGGAGAGGATGCCAAAGACTTCGACGACGCCGTTTACTGTGAGACCAAGAAAGGCGGCGGTTGGCGTCTTTATGTGGCTATTGCCGACGTGTCCCATTATGTAAGGCCTGGCAGCGCCTTGGATAACGAAGCCAAGCAACGGGGCAACTCGGTCTACTTCCCGGAGCATGTGATCCCCATGCTGCCGGAGATCCTGTCCAACGGCCTGTGTTCCCTGAACCCGAATGTGGATCGCCTGTGCATGGTCTGCGAAATGACGGTCAGTGCCCAGGGGCGGGTCAGTGGCTATAAGTTCTATGAGGGCGTCATGCGCTCCCATGCCCGGCTCACCTATACCAAGGTGGCCACCATGTTGCAGGATGCCGGCTCCCGGGAGGGGCAGCGCCTGCGGGAAGAATACCGTCCCGTGGTGCCGGTCTTGGAAAACCTCCACGAGCTTTACCACGCCTTGCGTGAAGAGCGCGAGCGGCGGGGCGCCATTGACTTCGACACGGTGGAGACCCGAATTATTTTTGGGGAGAACCGCAAGATCGATGAAATCGTGCCGGTGGTCCGGAATGACGCCCACCGTCTGATTGAAGAGTGTATGCTGTGCGCCAACGTCTGTGCGGCCCGGCTGCTGGAAAAATACAAGGTGATCGGGCTCTACCGGGTGCACGAGGGGCCGACTGCCGAAAAGTTGGAGAACCTGCGCTCTTTCCTGGGTGAGTTGGGGCTGAACCTGCGCGGTGGCGACAAGCCAACACCGGATGATTACCAGCAGCTGCTGCAGGAAGTCGAGGATCGGCCGGATGCCAACCTGATTCAAACCATGATGCTCCGGTCCCTGAGCCAGGCCGTCTATACGCCGGATAATCAGGGGCACTTCGGTCTGAACTATAAGTCCTATACCCACTTTACCTCGCCGATCCGACGCTACCCGGATTTGCTGGTGCATCGCGCTATCAAGAGCCTGATCCGGGGTGAGGGCGATGTGCCGAATGTGGTGCGGGTCGAGGGGGCCCAGCCGATTCCCAAGAAGGAGCGTTACCTGTACGACATGGCCCAAATGTTGGCCATGGGGGAGCACTGCTCCATGACCGAGCGGCGGGCCGATGAGGCCACCCGTGATGTGACCAGCTGGCTGAAGTGTGAGTATCTCCAGCAGCATTTGGGATCGGATTTTGACGGGGTGGTTTCCGCGGTGGTGCCTTTTGGGCTCTTCGTAGAGCTGAAAGACCTGTACGTGGAAGGACTTGTCCACGTCTCCTCGTTGAATAGCGACTATTACCACTACGATGCCGCCAAGCAGCGGCTGATTGGCGAGCGTACCAGTACCAGCTATCGGCTGGGGGATACGGTACGGGTGAAAGTGGTGCGGATTGATCTGGCGGACCGCAAGATTGATTTCGAGTTGATCGGGCAGCCCACCCGGCAACGCAAGTCCAAGTCGGGCGGTAAAGGAGAGAGTCTCGGCAAAGCAAAGCGCGATGGCGTGTTTGTGCCGGACTCCAAGACCAAGCCTTCTAAGCAGGAGAAGCAAGCAGCACGTCGCTCCACCAAGCAGGAGTTGCGGGCGGCCTTGCTGGAAGGTGGTAAGCCTAACAAGCAAGGGCAAAAGGCTCGGCGCAAAGGCGGTAAAAGGCGCGCGAAGAAGTAGCGCGCCTCGTTCTATTTATGTTCGGTTTGAGTCCCGGCTGTTGAGATCCCCATGCAGGAATTTGATTACATATTTGGCATTCATGCCGTATCTACTTTACTAAAGCGCCGCCCCAAGGATATTTCCCGCCTGCTGATTGCGCGCGGGCGGCGGGACCCGCGCATGCAAGAGCTGATGGCTCTGGCCCAGTCCAAGCACATTCGCTGGGAAGAGACGACCAAGGAAGAGCTTGACCGTCTGGTAGACGGGGTGCACCAAGGGGTGGTGGCCTGTTGCGAGCTGACACCGGAAAAAGGCGAGGGAGATCTGGTTGACTTGTTGGACGCCATCGAGGGGGCACCCTTTCTGTTGGTGTTGGACGGCGTGACCGATCCCCATAACCTAGGTGCCTGTTTGCGTACGGCGGATGCGGCCGGTGTGCATCTGGTGATTGTGCCCAAGGATAAGTCTGCGCCTCTGAACGCCACGGCCCGTAAAGTGGCTTGCGGTGCAGCGGATGCGGTGCCCGTGGTGCGAGTGACGAACCTGGCTCGTGTCTTGCGGGAGTTGCAGGAGCGGGGCATCTGGCTGGTAGGCACGACGGGGGATGTGGAGACCACAATTTACGATGTGGATCTGAAAGGGCCCCTGGCACTGGTGATGGGGGCGGAAGAGAAGGGGATGCGTCGCCTGACCCGGGAGCACTGTGACCTGCTGGCCCAGATTCCCATGCATGGGGAGGTGAGCAGTTTGAATGTGTCGGTGGCAACCGGCGTTTGCCTGTTTGAAGCGGTTCGCCAGCGCCGTGGGGCAGCTGCTTCCAGCTAGTGCTAGCCAGGGCACCTGGCGTTAGCTGCGGAGCTAGTGTTTGCGCGGAAAGAGCAGGCCCGGGAGTGGTTTCGCTTGCGTGCCATGGGAAAGCTCACTAAAATGCGCGGTTCCGGAAAAACCGGAACGACTCCTTGCTTCTCCCGATGGGCGGGGGAGGCTGTCTAAACCGTAAGGAGAGACAATGCGTCACTACGAGATCGTGATCATGGTCCACCCGGACCAAAGTGAACAAGTTGCCGGCATGGTTGAGCGTTATACCAGCCAGGTAACCTCCAATGGCGGTACCGTACACCGTCTGGAAGACTGGGGCCGCCGTCATCTGGCTTACCCGATCAACAAGGTGCATAAAGCGCACTATGTGCTGATGAACATCGAGTGCTCCCAGGAAGTCCTGGATGAGCTGGCTCATAACTTCCGTTTCAACGATGCCATCATCCGTGACCTGATTATCCGTCGCGACGAGGCTGTGACCGAACCGTCTCCGATGATGAAGGCCAGTGAAGGACGTGGTGACCGTGAAGGTCGCGGAGATCGCGAAGATCGTCGCTCTAACTCTGAAGACGACCGCGCAGGCGAAGCCGAGGCTGAAGCCGACAGCAACGACTCCGATGAGTCCGATCGCAGCTAAGGCCCATTGTCAGGTTCAGATTAGAGAAGAGGATTAAGTCATGGCACGTTTCTTTCGCCGTCGTAAGTTCTGCCGCTTCAGTGCAGAAGGTGTAAAAGAGATCGATTACAAAGATATCGAGACTCTGAAAGGCTACATTACCGAAACTGGTAAAATCGTTCCAAGCCGTATCACAGGGACGAAGGCGCGTTATCAGCGTCAGCTGGCGACCGCAATCAAGCGCGCGCGCTACATCGCGTTGCTGCCCTATTCGGATAGCCACAAGATCTAATTGCCTTTAGTTTTATGCGTACGTTAGCCGAATTTATTTTGCGTGGGCGTACGCAGGCCACGATGGTGGCTGTAATCGCCGCAGCGATTCCGCTGTTGTTTTGGTTGAGCGCGGCGACTGTGGCCCTTGTGACACTTCGCAAGGGAGCACAGACCGGTGCGGGGCTGCTGTTATGGGCAGCCTTGCCCGCCCTGGGATGGTGGATGGTCCGGCAGGACCCACAGGTGATGATTGTATTGGTCATGGCCTGGTCGATGGCAGCAGTGCTGCGTTCCACGGTCTCTTGGGTCTATACGCTGTTTGGCGGTGTAGCGGTGGCAACGGTCGTCAGTTTCCTGCTCCCGGTCTTGGTGCCGGAAGTACAGGAGCAATTGACCCAAGCCTTTGCGGATGCCTATCGAAGCATCTCGCCCGACATGGTCGAACAGTTAGGTGATCGGCTGGATGCAGTACTTGGCTCTTTAGTGGCCGGTGCTTTTGCCGCATCGCACTTGTTGCTGACGATTCTCAGCTTGATGCTGGCCCGTTGGTGGCAGTCGGTGCTGTTTAATCCAGGGGGCTTTCGCCAGGAGTTCCACGAACTGCGGATGCCGCCGCTTTATGCGGTTGCAGCCTTGCTCGTACTGCTGGTTGGGCCAATGGTGCACATGGGAGCACTCGGTATTGCGCCGATTGTCCTGGTGCCTCTGATGATCGCCGGGTTTGCACTGGTACACGGTATAGTGGCTAAACGGGGCATGGGCGTTCAATGGCTGTTCGCCTTTTATGCGGTAGCGATATTCATGGGTCCCAGCACCGTATTTTTGCTGATGGTGGTAGCGGTCGTTGACAGTTGGCTCAACTTCAGAGGCCGGATCAGTAAGCAATGACGCTGGTGGATGGCTGGATTTAGACAGGTTTTGATGAGGT
This sequence comes from Gammaproteobacteria bacterium, assembly GCA_029268325.1. GTDB lineage: Bacteria > Pseudomonadota > Gammaproteobacteria > Pseudomonadales > Oleiphilaceae > JAEZAA01. The sequence continues at coordinate 6,067 of JAJUGC010000096.1, forward strand.
AAGCGAGATGGAAGTTATCCTGCTCGAAAATGTACGTCGCCTGGGCAACCTGGGTGACAAGGTGACTGTAAAAGGCGGCTTTGGCCGTAACTTTCTGATTCCTTACGGCAAGGCTGTGCCTGCCACCAAGGAGAATCTGGAGCAGTTCGAACAGCGTCGTGCTGAACTGGAGAAGGCAGCTGCTGAGAAGCTGGCTGAAGCCCAGGCGCGTGCTGAGCGGTTGAGTGGCAAAGAGTTCCAGATCGTGGCTAAGGCCGGAGACGAAGGCAAGCTGTTCGGTTCTATCGGAACCCGTGACATTGCCGATCTGATCTCTGCTTCTGGCGAGGAAGTCTCCAAAGCTGAAGTGAAGATGCCTGAAGGCCCAATCCGTAACGTGGGCGAATACGAACTGGATCTGCAGCTGCACAGTGAAGTTGTGACAACCGTTAAGGTTGTTGTTGTCGCTGAGTAAGCTGTTCTGACTTGTGCGTCGCCTCGCGACGTACTAGTCTTTTGAAGCCCGGGGATACTTTCGTATTCTCGGGCTTAATTTTTTTATAGAATGAGCTCTTGGCTTTAAGCCCTTCTGTTTTTCACTTCTTGAATCAATCCTCGATAAGACGCATATGACCGGAATGGTAGTTCAGCCCGCGCCAAGCTCTGACGCAACAGCAGGTATCAAGGTTCCGCCCCACTCCTTGGAGGCCGAGCAGTCCGTGCTGGGTGGCCTGATGGTCGATAACAGCAGTTGGGACCGAATTGCTGATGAAATTGGCGAAGGGGATTTTTATCGTCACGATCATCGCCTGATTTTTAAGGCTATTGCCCGTTTGGCCTCCGAGAGCCAGCCGTTCGATATGGTAACGGTTGCGGAGGTGCTGAAAGGGACGGATGAGCTGGAGAGTGCCGGAGGGGTAGGCTATCTCTCCGAGTTGGTGCGCAACATCCCCAGTGCCTCCAACATTCGGGCCTATGCGGCAATCATCAAAGAGCGGGCCATGCTGCGCCGCCTGATCCAGGTTTCCCAGGAGATTGCCGACAGCGCCTTCAACCCGCAAGGTCGAACCAGTGTCGAGCTGCTCGATGAAGCGGAGCGTAAAGTTTTCCAGATTGCCGAGGACCGTCCCAACCAAGGCGGGCCCCAATCCATCAACCCGGTCCTGACCAAGACCCTGGAGCGCATCGATACCCTGTTCAACTCCGATGATGCTATCACCGGGGTTACCACGGGCTTTCGGGACCTGGATGAGCGCACGTCAGGTATGCAGCCCTCGGACCTCATCATTGTGGCGGCCCGTCCCTCCATGGGTAAAACCACCTTTGCCATGAACCTGGTGGAGAACGCCCTGCTG